>JAZOBW010000109.1:0-12719 GCA_045596185.1 Acutalibacteraceae bacterium
CAAATATCCAAACGGATGTCCTTTTTTGTAGAGCGTGTCTCAAATTCAGCGCCGCATGCACACTTAATAGTCACCTTTTCGTACTGCGGATGAATACCTTCCTTCATTACTGTCACCCCTTTCATTTCGATAACATTTAGATATTATCACAAACTTGCAAAAAAATCAAGAAAAATTTTTAATATTTTATTTTTACGGTTTTTGTTGACTGAAAATTGTTTTTATATTAGAATAAAATATATGGAAAGGGGAGGGAAATAATGGGTAACAACAAAAGAAAATTCTATTTTGATTATCTGCGTATTCTCGCTACTTTAGCAGTTATAACCATTCATGTAACTGCAGAGCCTTGGTTGCTAACAGATATAAATTCTTCGGACTGGTTTTCTCTGAATCTTTTTTCGGCTGCAGTAAGATGGGCGGTGCCTATGTTTGTTATGATAAGCGGCGCGCTGTTTTTGAATCCGCAAAAAGAAGTGATTACAAAAAATATATTTACCAAAAACATTCTTCGCATCGTTACAGCATTTATATTCTGGTCTGTTTTCTATGCAATAATCAATTATACTTCACCGACCGACTTTATTTCAGCAGTTCTGGAGGGTCACTATCATTTATGGTTCTGTTTTTTGATAGTAGGACTGTATATTATTATACCTGTTCTTCGTCAAATCACCAAATCCTCCAAAACAACTCGCTATTTTTTAATAGTTGCGTTTTTCTTTACATTTTTAATCCCCGATATCATAAGGGAACTTCAGCAACAGATTTATTCCGATTTGCTTTTAGGGTTAGGTAATTCACTGGGCGATATGTTTGAAAATTCCTCTTTTCATTTTACATTAGGATACACCGCATACTTTATTTTAGGATTTTATCTCAGCGCAACCGAAATGAGCAAAAAGGTAAGAATATTCACCTATATTCTCGGCATCTATGGAATTATCGCAACTATTTTTTATACATATCTGATTTCCACCTATCAGCAAACAACCCGTGTTAATTATTTCGAAGCAAATACCACAAATATGCTATTTTCAACAATTGGTATATTCTGTTTTGCAAAATACGAACTTGGTAAAATTAAGATCGGAGAAAAAATGCAATTGCTTATCAAAACGGTATCAAAATATTCTTTCGGCATTTATCTTGTTCATCCTTTTGTTATAGCCATTCTTGAAATCTGCAACCTGTCATCACTCAGTTTCCATCCCATTCTTGCTGTACCGATGATGATCATCCTTACATTTATAGGTTCGCTTACCATTTCCGCATTACTGAACAACATTCCGTTTGTAAAAAAATACATCGTATAATTAACAGCCGCCACTTAAAATGGCGGCTTTGCTTATCCCCTGTTTTCTTGACATAAAATTATCTGAATGATATAATTATATATTATATATATTATTTGATATTGCATGGAGGGATATTGTGATAAAAAAATTTTTCGCAATCATTCTATCGATCCTTATGCTTTTCTCCACCCTTTCTGCAGTGGCGCAGGTCGATTTTAAGGCTGATGAACCGTTTGTGCTGGGAACATTTTCAGGAGATATGATATCCGCCGGAGGACAGTCGGTAAATGCCGAAAACGGACGATACTATATTCAGGACAAAAGCGGATATATCTGTTTTACCGACGGTAAAAACACCTCGCTGATACTGGAAGAAGAATGCAGATTGCTGAATTTTTACAACGGTATTCTATATTTTGTGCAGACGGATTATAACGGCGATACGGCAATCTGCCGTATCGATACCGATTCACTTTCTAAATCCGATATTATGACATTCGACGGCAACGTGGATATGTTTTATTCGGTGAACGATACATATTTATATTTTTCAAGCAAAAATTCAGTTTATAAATACAGTATCACAGACGATATATGTGAAATTGTTTTGACTGCCGATGCTCTTCGCAGTTTTATTCCCACCGAATACGGACTGATTTATGCTGTAGGCGCACTTTTTAACTACGATGTATATGCAAACGATGTACTTATCGACAGCGGTATCGAAGACTACTATCTTGCCGAAGATATAGATAACGGTATCATTGTTTTCAGCAAAGACGGCGCAGACTATCAGATTGCTACCCATACCGCATTTTCGGGCAATATAACACCCAAAGAGTTCTCCGGCTACGGCATTGTTGATTCAGACAAATTGTTGAACGGCGAATATACCGGTTCTGAAAATACCGATATCGACGAGGAGATACAACGCGCCGAATACGATGCACTGGGTGTACCATACGAATACTCACAGATTTCTATGTTTTCTACCGAAACCGCAACTTCAAGAGCGCTTTCTTCGGGACAGACCAATATAGTTAAGCGTTCCCACCAGATGACCGATGTTAAATGGACTCCCCTTGCAAATATTCCTAAATGGGGCGGCAGTACATACTTTTATAAGGGAACTACATATACCGGTCTTCCCTACGGTCAGCCGGTGTATGCAAGTTATGTACCGTGGAGTACGAGCATACCTAACTTTGTAAAATATGTTAACGATTCGGGCAGTAAGATGTATACCTCGACCTCTACATATAATAAGACTGCACCCTACTATTCAAACGACTGCAGTGCATTTGTTTCCTGGGCGTGGAATCTTTCGGCACGACAAACAACTAGTTCTATAGCAAACTTTGCGACAAAAATAAGTTCTACCTCCTATGCCAACGCTCAGGTTGGCGACTGCCTTAACGATGCAGGAAGTCATGTTGTACTTATAACCGATATAACATACGACAGTAACGGCACTATAAACGGTATAGAAATATCCGAATCTACACCGCCCATTACAAAAATCACTTGGTACGGAACGGGTCACACATATTCGCTTTCGACCTTTTCAACAAAATATTTTTCAAACGGATATATCCTTTACCGTTCTAAAACACGGGATAATGTAGGTTATACCCACTACTGTGTTGTGCCGCTTGACGGTGATTCGTGCTCCACCTGCGGAGTGGGACACTCCCACAGTTATACGGCCACCGTTACCTCCGAACCGACCTGCACCGCACAGGGTATAAAGACCTTCAAATGCAGTTGCGGCGACAGTTATACCGAATCCATCAAAGCCAAGGGACATTCCTATTCTTCATCGATAGTACATCCTACCTGCTACGAAGACGGCTATACCGCCTATGTATGCTCCGAGTGTAATGACAGTTATACAGTTAAACCAACATCAGATTGGACCGATTGGACGGATATAAAACCCGACAGCGGCATCATCGAGACAAAAACGCAGTACCGCACATCAAACTACGGCACATTTACATCCTATACACCAAACCTTCCCGACTGCACACTGATAGGTCAGGAATGGGAAAGCGGTAGTTCCGGCACCATCTATTACACCGAAGGTTGGCCGAGCGGATTTGATACATCACATTCCATATACAAAAATTATAACAATACCCCAAAAACAGCAACCGAAACCGCTACCGAAAAGGTATCTGTAACTAATGCACAGTGCGGTTATATATACTGGCACTGGTGCCGTGGAAATGATTCGTTGGATGCCGAATACCATCGCACTATATCCGCAACTAAAAACGGAAACAGCACAGGGGACTGCAGCACATTTGATGCATTTTACAGCACTACCGCGCCTTCCGATGAAACCAATACCGGTTATGACCCAGTTGCTCATAAATATGTAAACACCGATTGTTGCGGTGATGCATACTGGTGGTTTGTAATACCGGTACACAAGCAGGAATACACCGAATACAAAAATAAATTCACCTATAACGGTTGGGATGAATGGTCGGATTGGAGCGAAATCCCCGCAACCGAAAGCAATACACAGAAAACTGAGACAAGAACGCTTTACCGCTTACGGCTTACGGCTACAGGACATAAATACAAGGTTTCGGATTATACCGACATCACCTGCTGTACACACGAATCCAAAACATATATATGTGAATACTGTGCCGATAGTTACCGCACCTTCCCGACAGCCAGATGGTCGGATTGGGGCAGTGAATATCCCGACAGCATAGATGAACAGTATATAGAATCGAAATACAAATACCGCTACCGCGAAAGTCTTGACACAATAAGAACCACTGCCGATGAGGTAGAGGGTTACACATTAACGGGGTCGAACTGGCGTCAGTTAAGCATCGGTACCATAAACTATGCTAAATCGTGGCCCGAAGGATTTGAAAAATCCCACCAGTTGTACTCAACATATAATAATGTTCCGAAGACCGCTTCGCAAAGCGAGACCGAAAAAACAGAGGTTTCCGAAGAGGTACTTGGATACATCTATTGGCATTGGTGTCGCGGCAATGATTCACTGGGTGCGGGGTATAACCGTGCGGTCGCTATGACAAAAAACGGCAACACCGGCGGTGACTGCGGAACATTCGATGCTTTTTACAGCACCGCATCACCCTCCGATATTGTAAACACCAAATACGGCGATACCGCACACCAGTTTATCAATACCGACTGCTGCGGTGACACATATTGGTGGTATGTGATTCCGGTCTACAGCCAGACACATAAAACCTTTGATAAACTGAATGTATTTAACAAGTGGGGCGAGTGGTCACCGTGGAGTGATACCACATACACCGCGGTGGAAAACAAAACCGATGTTGAGACTTCCACATATTACCGTTATATAATAAGTGAGTTTGCTTCGTATCACAAATGGTCAGAAGGCATCATAACCGTAAGTCCCACAAGTACATCATCGGGTATTATGGTTAAAACCTGCACAGATTGTAACACGACACAAAACATAACGCTCCTTCCAACCGGAGCCATATACGGCGACGGCTTACCCGACGGTAAAGTGAACTCGCAGGATCTTCTGCTGCTGAAGCAAATCGTAGCAGGACTTGTTTGCACAGATGAAACAACAGAAAATATCTACGATCTTAACGTAGATGGTGTTGTAGACATTCTGGACCTTTTAAGATTGAAACTGTTCCTTGCAGGCAGCGGGGTTACTTTGGGCCCTCAGTAAAAGATAAAGGCATCATTTCGGTCGAAATGATGCCTTTTGTTTATTCGAAATGCCTTTTTATCCTTTCATACCACTCTACCACCTTGAATTTCATCACATATCTAGGTGCATTTTCCGCAATTTTACTGCTTTCATCACTGGCGCTGTCGTTTAGGTTTCCGTCGGCCGCAGGAAGGCATACCGCAGGAAACACAACACACCACCAGTTTTTACCCTGCGCTTTTCCCAGACGGACTATAAGCGAACGGTACTCGCCGGCAGGCAGAACAAAATCGTCGTACTCCCGTGTTTCGAAATATGCTGTTCCTATGCTTACACTCGCAGTATAATCGCAACCGTATTCCCTTAAAACGGAATTGGCAACCGCCTGTATTTCTTCGATGCTCTGCTCTGCAGAAATTATCGCAGATTCCAGATCTTCCGACTGTGAAAAAACAGTATCGGTATGTTGCAGTATTCTATCTCTTACAGCCAGTTTAACCGCTTGATCCTCTTCCGAATCGGAGTTTGCGGGAATGTGTAATCGAAGAACACTGCTTTTCAGGTCGCTGCAGGCGGCTTCAAAATGTGCCATACTCATCATTATCGCACATACAAGTCCTATAAGTATTGCATGTTCTATGTTCTTTCTTATCTTCATAATAAAAACTCCCGTCAGATATTCTGCTTAGAATATTGACGGGACTTGTACATTTTATTCAATTTCAATACCTTTATCTGCAGTTTCTGCAATATATGCCTTGATGTTTTCTTTTTCAAGTTGTCTTTGGGCGGTTTGTGCCGAAGGGAGATCACCATAAACAGCAAAAACGGTGGGACCGCTTCCCGAAAGAGACACACCCAACGGATGTGTGTTTTGAAAAACAGTTTTAAGTGCGGTATGCTCACATACAGTTGCAAAGACATTTGAAAGTTTATTTGAAACTTCGGCTATATCTCCGTTTCCTATGGCAACCAGCATATCAGGGGTAGAGCATATATTCCAACATAACGGATCGTTATCAATTTTACGGTACATATCCGCCGTAGACTGCTTTTCACCCGCCAGACTTAACACAAACGCAGCATACGGCATAGGTTCAATGCTTTTTATACACTCGCCTATTCCACTGACACGGGCGGTGCCGCCTACGATGCAAAAAGGTACATCGGCGCCTACACTTAAACCGATATCACAAAGTTTAGTGGTATCAAGTTCCGTTTGGTACACTTCGTTAAGACCGACAATGACAGCCGCAGCATCAGCACTGCCGCCACCAAGGCCTGCCGCCTTGGGGATATTTTTTTCTATATATATATCGGCGCCACCCTTTATACCCGTAAATTCAAAAAATTTTTTTGCTGCTTTAATCGCGATATTCTGCTCACCGCCAAGCGAACTGTCGGAACAGTTAACGGTTATATCTACCGATTTATCTACCGTAACAATATCGCAAAGTGATATAGACTGCATAATGGAATCGAGAAGATGATAGCCATCTTCTCGTTTGCCGCATATATCAAGGGTAAGATTAATTTTGGCATTTGCCCGAAGTTTCATTGGGGTCACCCTTTCTTTTCCTTACATCATACTGCAGTATAATAACAGAGCCCAAAACAAGAACTATTCCCACAGCGCCCTGAAATGTTGGCATTTCGCTATATAATATACCGAAGAGTGTTGCCACTACCGGCTCTATGGTTGCAATAATCGGTGCCCTGCCGGCCTCAAGATTTTTAAGGCCCTGAGTGTAAAAGATATACGGCAAAACGGTATTTATAAGTGCCATTCCTACCGCAACCAAAAGTGCTTTTGCTCCGAGGTTCGAAACAACCGATGTGCCGCTTAATTGAGTTATTGACACCGAACCTATCATAGCACAAAGGAAGGTGTAAAATGTAACGGTAAGGGATTTGTAACCCCTTGAAATCAACAAATTCACGAAAACAGTATATAATCCATATCCGAATCCGGTAAGCAAACCGTATGTTATAACCCTGATATCCAGCGAATGTGAACGGTTAAACACGCCCGAAACAAAACAGCAACCGATGAAAGCAATTATACAGGCTATCACCTTTTTTACAGTAAGTTTTTCCTTGAAAAGCAGGGCAGAAAATATCAGAACAAAAAACGGTGCCGTATACATAAGCACTGCCGCAACGGAAAGTGTGGAAAATTCAATCGTTTTATAATAGCAGAAATTGAACATCGTTATGCTGAATATTCCGTTTGCCGCAAACAACCATAAATCTTTAAGCCGAATACGGAATGCCGAACGATCTTTCAATAAAATGAATAGGGCAAGCATAACCACCGAAAGCGTCATACGAACGGCTACAAGTTGCATCGTGGCTATACCAAGTGCTGTAAGACTGCGAACAAACAGTCCTGCTGTTCCCCAAAAACACGCGGCAATCACTACCGATACTGCACCTTTATTTTTCCCCATAGCACAACACTCCGCATTATCAGCGCAAAATAGATAATATTATTCTAATGGTATATCGCTTGATTTGTCAAGGGCAAAATCCTGTTAAAGAAGTATATATTATTTTTTTGTTGTAAATTTATCAAAATGATGGTATAATCAAATCAAGTAAACTTCCGGAGGTAATTCTTGTGAGTAAAAACATCATTATAACCAGCGACAGCACTACCGATCTCGGTGCTGAACTTATAGAAAGATATAATGTTAAAATCATACCCCTTGGTGTAACCCTCGGTGATAAGACCTACCGCGACGGTATTGATATAAATCCCGATGATATTTATGAACACCACCGCAAGACGGGTGAACTGCCCAAGACCACCGCTTCAAATGTAGGCGAATGTATTGATTTTTTCAATGAAGTCACTGCAGACGGCAGTGCGGTAATTCATTTCACCATATGTTCCAAAATGTCTTCCACATATAACAATGCCTGTCTCGCAGCACAGGAGTTTGAGGATGTTTATGTTGTAGATACCTTTAACCTTTCCACGGGTGGCGGTCTTCTTGTTATTGCCGCTGCCGAAATGGCAAAGGCCGGTATGCCTGCAGAACAGATAGTAGAAGAAATAAAAAAACTTGTACCCTGCGTTGATGCATCTTTTGTTATTGATAATCTTGAATATCTGCATAAGGGCGGCCGTTGCTCTGCACTTTCTGTATTAGGCGCAAACCTTCTTAAACTTAAGCCCTGCATCGAAGTAAAGAACGGTACTATGGGGGTTGGCAAAAAGTACAGAGGCAGATACGAGGATACATTAAAGCAGTATGTTGCAGAACGCCTTGCAGACAAAGACAATATAATGCTTGACCGTGTATTTGTTACCCATGCAGGTTGTGACCCCAAAATTGTTGAACAGGTTACCGAGCAGGTAAAACAGACGCTCGATTTCAAAGAAGTATTTGTAACCCGTGCAGGTTGCACCATTTCTTCCCATTGTGGCGCAGATACCCTCGGTGTTCTCTTTATCCGTAAGTCACCCATCTGCTGATTTGGCATAATATATAGCAGGGGCTCTTAAAGGGACTGTCCCATATATCGGCGGTAGTCCGGTTCTATCTGCAAATTACCGATATTTTGCCCCATAATATATAAAGACTCGCAGGTTTTCGACCTGCGAGTCTGTTTTTATATGCTTAAAGTTGTTCAAGGAACTTTCCTATCTTATCGGCCAATATTAGATGACCTGCATCATTGGGGTGAAGACCGTCCGGAATGTATTTTTCTTTAATAACGGGAATCTTGGGCTGCATACCGCTTACCTTGAAAAGATCCAAAACGGGAAGTGAATAATACTCCGCAACCTCGCGAATTATTTCAACATAAGTCTTAAGCGGACCTGCAGGCTCCTTGTAACCGTCACCGCGGATATTATCTTCGGAAGTTCGATGAATCGGCGTAAGCACAACAATAGAAGATTCGGGATATTTTTCTATAAGTTTTGTATAAAGAGTATGAAGTGCGCCGTAGAAGGTATATTCGCTACGGCTGTCCATATTACCAAGCGGTGCATCACCGTGGCCGAAATCGTTTGTACCGCCGAAAACAACGATTATATCGGCATCGCTATCCATAATATCAACACGGTCTATAAAGTTTTTATCCCAGTTGGGTTCCGCAGACGCCTGTCTCTGCCTTGCGATGCGTGTACCGGCAATACCGTAATTCCTGCTTACTGCACAGTATTTTTCAGCAATAAGGCTGCTAAATCGTGCCGCTTCACTACTGGTGCCGCAGCCTTCGGTAATACTGTCGCCCAAAAAATTAATCTTTTTGCCACTAAGTTCCATATTATAATCCTCCTTGACATATAGTCACATCAAAGAAATTATACACCCTTCGGAGACTTTATTCAACTAATTTTTTATCTTTCTTAACGCCCCTTTTTCAAGACGCGACACCTGTGCCTGCGAAATTCCAATCTCCTGAGATACCTCTATTTGTGTCTTTCCCTGCATAAAACGAAGAGAAAGTATTTTCTTTTCTCGGTTTGTAAGTTG
This sequence comes from Acutalibacteraceae bacterium, assembly GCA_045596185.1. Lineage (GTDB taxonomy): Bacteria > Bacillota > Clostridia > Oscillospirales > Acutalibacteraceae > UBA737. The sequence goes on from JAZOBW010000109.1 coordinate 9,477, forward strand.
TTTTATAGACTCTTTAAGTGATATTTCATCAAGCCAGTTATTATCGTCGTTATTATCGCCCACCTGATCGAGGACATATATGGTATCTCCACCGTCGGAATATACGGGATCGTAAAGGGAGATCGGGTCAACAACGCTTTCAAGTGCTATAACCACATCGCTTCTGGGTATTCCCAGTTCCTTGGCAATCTCTCCCACGGTTGGTTCCCGCTGATTTTTATTCATCAGCCGTTCCTTTGCCTGCATTGCTCGATATGCCGTATCCTTTATTGAACGGCTGACGCGTATAGAATTATTATCTCTTAAATATCGACGAATCTCACCGATTATCATCGGGACTGCATAGGTTGAAAACCTGACATTCTGGCTGATATCAAAATTATCTATGGATTTTATAAGTCCGATACAACCCACCTGAAAAAGATCGTCGGGATTTTCACCCCTGCCGGTAAAGCGCTGAACAACGCTGAGCACCAATCTGAGATTGCCGTTTATAAGGTCCTGACGTGCGGTGGAGTCACCCTGTTTTGCCCTTCGCAACAAAGTTTCCTTCTCCGCCTCTTTTAACAGCGGCAACTTTGATGTGTCGACTCCACATATAATAACCTTATTCATATACATAACAGCCCCTCCGTAATTCTTTTGTTCATTAGAATTATTACCGTTATGCATTTTGAATAAACCTTAAAAATATTTTTCTCTTCGACAAAAAAGACTTGCATTTTCAAAATACAGTGTTTTTACATTGAAAAAATCGGGTTGACAATTTTCGACATATATTGTATACTATTTTTAGATTTTAGAATAAAAAAAGACCTTTGACAATGCAAAGGTCTTTGGAGCTGAAGATGGGACTCGAACCCACGATCTGCTGATTACGAATCAGCTGCTCTACCAACTGAGCCACTTCAGCAAGGCAATATTGATTATAACAATTAAAATCGGTTAAGTCAAGCACTATTTGCTATACAATAATGAAAGGAGCATCGGATATGCCTTCCGAAATAAATCTTCGTATTGCAACCTACCGAAAACTTGCAGGTTTTACACAGGCAGAAGCGGCACAGCGTTTGGGTATGAAACGCAATACCTACGCCAGAATGGAACGCTACGGTAATCCCGGCGCAGATCTGTTAAAAAGAATTGCAGAACTGTACGGCGTATCTACCAATCTTCTGATATACGGAACCGAAATGCCCTTCACCGCCAATGTCCCCGATATAACCACTCCGCATGAATCAAGCAGAATACTCGAACTGCGAAGTGATATAAATCCCAACCTTTTGCCAAACCGACCCGCCAAATATGTTCCCACCAATTCAGATCTGGATATGCTTAAAATGTTACATTTCCTGACTAAAGACGATCAGGATAAGGTAAAAGCATTTTTATTCTCTTTATACAAAAATGCTAAGGGCAAGATAAGAAAATAAAATTATAACCTCGACCGCGGTCGAGGTTATTTTTTTACAGTTTCACAGTTTTAGACAATGCAAAGGAATATATAAGTTTTTCTTTCACGGGAAGTTGAAATATTTTTTCACAAGCCTTTGAATATATCTCAAGTTGTTCACCGTATGCCTTGCTGAGTTCATCGGGTTCACCTACCCTATCCGTCTTGAAGTCAACAACTACAACCCCATCATCCTCCACAAAGCATAGATCAACCGCACCCTGTATTATAACAGGGGTACTACTAACTTTATCGGAAAGTGTGCTATCCAAACGACAGGCAGGAATTTCGCTTATAAAGCGCATTTCCCTGCGCACATCATTTGAGCGTAATACCCGTGCAAAAAGTTCACTTTCAAAAAACCGTTTCAGCGCCTTGCGATCAGCACAAGCTGCCTGTTGGGGTGTTATAAACCGTTCGTTTACAAGGCGTTTTATTTCGGCTTCAATATCCGGAACAGCCGATATATCGATAAACTGCATAACGGTATGAACCGCAGTTCCTCTGCCTGCAGCCGTTATTCCGTCCTTATGCATAAATGCAGGTTTAGCGGTATAGGCATAACGGTCGCTTTCCGCCTTGTTTGCAACCGCCGATACCGATGCTTTCGCCTGAACCGATTTAAGTTCGTCAAACGGATAGCGATAGGCTATATTTCCCTTTATTCTATCTGAAACTTTTATATCGGGGAAAACCTCCTGCGATTTCTGAAGTGCATCGGTCATCTGTTCTGGTTTGATAAAGGTAACATCGAAATGTCCCTCAACACCGGAAAGCACCGGAACCGTCGCATCACACACCCTGCGCAGTTTTTCACCGTTGGGGTGAATAAGTGCTGCCGACAAAAGCCAATCATTCATATCATTGGTGTTTGCGACCCATTCTTCGGTTATATACGGCGATGCATCGTCTAATTTACCGGCAAGGGTAGTAAGTTCTTTACTGATATCGTTCACCGAAGAAACTATTACCAGTTTATCCTCTGCCCTTGTCATTGCAACATAAAGCAGACGGAGTTTTTCTGCAACCGTATTTACCGAAACATTTTTTGATATAAGTTTATGCGGAAGCATTTTTGACCTGCTTCGAAGCCGCTCGTCATAATAATTAAATCCGATGCCGTACTTTTCTGAATAAAGTATCGGAGAAATGCTGTCTTTGCGGTTAAAACCTGTCACGGTGTTCGCGATTATACATATCGGAAACTGTAGTCCCTTAGACATATGCATTGTCATAATCTTTACGCAGTTGTCACCGCTTTCTGCCCTGACCTTGAAGTGATCGGAGGGCAGCGAATCTATATAACGAAGAAATCCTGCAACAGAGTCCCTGCCCATATCGGTATAGTCACGGGCAAGTTTAAGCAGATACAGAAGATTTGCACGGCGGCGGTCGCCCCTATCGAGCGCAGATACCGTATTAAGATAATCAGTATCCCACAAAAGTTCCGACATGAATTCGCACAGTGGCATCATAGCGGCAAGTGAACGCATTGAAGAAAGGCGGGATATAAAGTTTTTGGCAATATCATCGCCATTCTCTGCAGCAAAAACAACCGAAGCATAAAGATCGGATCTTCGCTTTTCGGCACGCCAAAGAGCCACCTTATCAGCAGTAATTCCGAATATAGGAGAAAGCATTACATTCAACAACTGTACATCACTGCGCGGATTATCAATTACCTTCATAAGTGACAGAAATGTTGCTACCTCTATCGTTTCCACAAAACTTTCATTAGTATACGAAACGGGTATCGAACGGAAACTTAGCACCTGTGCAATAGTGCTGCC
>JAZOBW010000110.1:0-7335 GCA_045596185.1 Acutalibacteraceae bacterium
TGTTACTGTTGTTAAGTCTCAGGAACTTCCCGATGGCAACTTCCCAACGGCACCCTATCCCAATCCTGAAACAAGACAGGCGTTTGAGTGTGCGCTGGAACTTGCAAAAGAAATTTCCCCCGATTTGCTTCTTGCAACCGATCCCGACTGCGACCGTGTCGGTATTGCCATACCTGATAAAGACGAATACAGACTTTTCTCGGGCAATGATGTCGGTGTTCTTTTGCTGAACTATATTCTTGAAAGAAAAACAGCACTGGGAACCTTACCGAAAAACCCCATTGCGGTTAAAACCATCGTTACAACTGAACTCTGCAAGGCTATTGCCGCGGATTACGGTTGTGAACTTATCGAAGTTCTTACAGGATTCAAGTTTATTGGTGAACAGATCACGAAACTTGAAATGAACAACGAAGAAGAACGCTATATCATAGGATTTGAAGAAAGTTACGGATATCTTGCAGGAAGTCACGCCCGAGACAAGGATGCCGTCGTTGCCTCTATGCTCATCTGCGAAATGACCTGTTATTATAAAAGTATCGGCAAAACACTTATTGAAGTTCTTGACGATATTTACAAAAAATATGGCTATTTCTTCTGCTCACAGAAAAGTTTCACCTGTGAAGGTCAATGCGGTATGAAAAAAATCGCAGACACAATGACAAATCTTCGCACTAATCCTCCTGTAATCATTAACAATACTGATGTTATAACCCTCAAGGATATTCAGAATTCTATCTCATTAGATGTTACAACAGGCAATAAAACGGAAATTAGCCTTCCTAAGTCGAATGTTTTGTGCTTTTATCTCGAAGACGGTAGTTCCCTTATTGTTCGTCCTTCCGGAACCGAACCAAAGATTAAAATTTATGTAAGTGCCGTAGGTGCAACTGCCGAAGATGCATCTCTTAAGCAAAAACTCATTGAACAGGCGGGTACTGAACTGTTAAATCTTTAATAATATACAAGAAGGGACTGCACGGTGCAATCCCTTCTATTTTTTTATCATAGGCGCAGGTTCGGTTGAAACAAGAACGGTATCGCCCCCAATAACATCGATATCCTGCCACGGAATAACAATATCATCGTGATTACCAAACAAACCGAAAAGTCGGGGCTTACCAAAAATCACGATAGCAGTAAGACGACCCTCCACCACATCCAGTTCTATATCGGAAATATATCCCAGAACGCTGCCGTCTTTCACACATACGACCTGCTTATTACGAAGTTCATCAATTCTGCAAACCATAGTATCACCTAAAATAACTATATGATTTACAAATGAATTTTAATCCTCCAGTGTTTCCTCTTGAATATTCTGTTCTTCTTCCGGTTCTTCGGTAGGTTCCTCATAAACACCGAGATTCTTTCGTTTTTCAATGTCCTCATCGGGCCTTGCGGCATAGTAAGGATCAATCATATACTTTTTGATGGAAGGAAATGTTGCAAACTGAATAAGTAAGAACACAAAAGCGGGCAGTGTACAGAAAGCCACAAGAATTTCAATAGCCAAGGTAAGTGTATAGGGTACAAGGTATAGTATAAGTACGTACAAAGCAATAACGGCGATAATTACTATATCACATATCAGATTGTTTTTAAGGTTTATAAAAACAAAACGGAAAGAATTGCGATATATCTGTTTTAACTTGAGATTAAAAGTAATAATCATAGTCCAGATATAGAAATTCATATTAGTGAAAATAAAGATCATACACATACTAAGTCCAACACCAATTGCATACATATATCCGTTTATTGAGTTGGAATAAAACCAGAGGGCAAAAAGGATAAGGAAAGTAACGATAATATTTATTATTCCCGCACCAAGAGCCTGTTTCCAATTGCGCTTTATGGTATCAACAAAGTCACTAACACCAAATGAATGTTTATCCCTTGAAATATTTCGCGTTACATGGGTGATGCCAACAGCGCCGAGTCCCAGCGGTAATAACGGCATAGTCAGTATCCAATACAAAAAGTTTATTGGAACGAAATTCCAGAAATTACGAAAAAAGGTTTCAAAAAAAACGATGAAAGTTTTCTTTTTAGGAGCATTTTTTTCTATTCCGGGTCCCGCTTTATCATAATTATTAAACATACCAAAAAAACCTGACATATCATTTACTCCTTATTTTCCTTATAAACGGCCTTCTCGCCGATATCTATGTTCTTGTATCCCAACATATAACAACCTTGTGAAAACAAAGGCAAAACAAACAAAAGTAAAAACAGTAGAGCATATTGCAGTATGCCTAGCGTTCCAGCGGTTGGATAGGACGAGAAAATAAGTGTGGTAAAAGAGAAAAGATGGCAATTAAGCCATGTGTACAGAACCGTTGGCATATCAGGTGCCCAAAACGCCCCGCACAAAATAAATACTATGTAAAATGCTATTGCAGGTAAAGATGCAACAAGTCCGATTTTCAGTCCCTTAAATTTATCTTCTTTTGAGCGGCCGAATCTAACCGAATTGCTATCCTTAAATCCTAACTTCCAAAGCGGTTGATACAAAAATGAAACAAGAATTATGAAACATAATACCTGCGAAACAAGCAAAAAAACCGTTCTGCCGATTGTCGACATTTCGGAACGAATACTTCTGCGTTGCAAGGTATAATCAGAATTATTATATTCTGCAAGTTTGGTATCCTCACCGTCTTCATAATAATATTCATAAAGAAAGTGCAGATCTTCTTCATTGTCACCTTCATAGCCGTAAATCGAATATCCTATGGTTTCGCAGAAAAGTGAAGTTGAAACCATTTGTGCCGAAAGACAGATAAAATTGCATATCAACACAACAACGATCATCTTACCGAAAACCTTAAGACCCATATTAAATACATTTTTCATATACTCACCACACCATTGGGTTTATTTATCCATTATATTGCAAAAAAAAACAAAATGCAAGAAGTTGTGATAACCTCCTGCATTTTTTACACTCTGTTTACAAAACTATCACCAATACAGCCGATAAAATCAACAGTCCTGCGCTGATTAACAGTGCCGCGCGTATTTTCCTTTTACGGGAAATAACCTTTCTCACGGTTTTGCGACCGACAGGCGCCTCACTGAAACTGAAAGAAAACTCGCGTGCTGCGCGTTTTAACTGTTTTGCGCTCAGCGAACCGTATTGTGGAGTGACATAGAAAACAATTTTTTCAAAAAGTTTGCTTCCGGTATCATTGACTTCAATAACAGTTTTGTTAACACCCTTTACCATAAAATACCGCCTTTTTAAGTGATATTAGTAGTTTGGGCAAAAAAATCAAGTGTTATACAGGTTAACATAAAAAAAGTGGATAACTCGGTGGAAAAGTGGAATAACTCGCATAAAACAGGCAAATAATTATCAACATCGTGTAAAAAATGCGTTTTATGTAAATCAAACACTCCTCTTTCCGGAAAGAAAAGCAACCGCTTTTTCAACAGATTCCTTTACTTCTCCCATATCTGATGTCTGCTTGGCGCGATAATCATACATGGAACAATACTTGGAAACATCATTGCCCAGACTTTTAATATATTCACCGGTGATTCGTGTCAGATTATCGGCCATCTCACTTCCGTGATGGGCGCATTTTCTTTTGTCGATACCGCTCATAAGCAGTTCATAATGAACAAGACAGAACTGAGGTTGTGAATTAAAAAGTTTTCTGAAATCGCTTTCATTTTCATAACATCGGTAAATTGTTTCAATCATTCTTGAAACACCCCAATCACGCTTACTGCAAACAAAGCAACTTTCGTTAACACTCTTTGCCTTATCCTTTTTCTTCTGATTTGAATTAAAAAGTTTTTTCGCAAAAACTTCCTCTTCAATACTTTTTAGATGGGTTTCCAACATAAGTGCAAACTGCAGTCTACCTCTGCGATTAAGCATTTCGCCGTAGTGTTCGGGGCAAAAACCCAGTCTGTTCGTTTCAATCCTTACATCGGGTTCCATCATTGCATCGCCGAGAATGTAATTAAGTATTCTTTCGTTAACGGTGTCTATCATTCGGCATATCGGACAGCCGTCATGCTCCTCAAAAACCTCCGACACCGGTATGGTACAAATATCATCTCTCACAGTAAATATCTTCCTTTCCTTGAAATTATGAATATTTTTTGTTACAATATTAAAAAAGTCCTTGTAGGTGTTTATATGGCAATTACTGAAAATCAAATTATTATTAAAGATGTTAAGAATTTTGACCTTGCGCAAACTCTGGATTGCGGTCAGGCTTTTCGATGGAAAATGTGCGATGACGGCTCATGGTCAGGTATTGCACATGGTAAAAAAATCCGGATATTAAAGAAAGACAATGATATAATCATTATTGGAACCGATCAGCAGGAGTTTGAAACCGTTTGGAAAAAATATTTCGACCTAGAGCGCGACTACGGTAAAATAATTGAATCTGTGGGTTGCAACGAAACACTTAAAGCCGCGGCTCTTTTCGGCAACGGAATACGTATTCTTAAGCAAGAACCGTGGGAAGCGTTGTGCTCTTTTATAATATCACAAAACAACAATATACCACGCATCAAAGGAATAATCGAAAGACTTTGTGAAAACTTCGGAGACCGTAAAGATGACTATTACACCTTCCCCACCTACGAAAGATTAGCAGCGTGTACTGCCGAAGATCTGGCACCAATCCGTTCCGGTTTCAGGGCAAAATATATAATCGATGCCGCCCAAAAGGTTGCAAACAAAAGTATAGATCTTAATCAACTGGAAAAAGTTGGATATAGTCAGGCGCAAAGTCAGTTAATGACAATTAAGGGCGTTGGCCCCAAGGTTGCCGATTGTGCACTACTTTACGGTTTAGGTTACATAGAGGCATTTCCCAGCGACGTATGGATAAAACGTGCATTAAACGAGTTTTTTGACGGAAAAATCCCCGACTGCGCAAAACCGTTCGGCGGAATCGTTCAGCAATACATTTTTTATTACATACGAGAAACGAGCAAAAAATAACTACTGCATTATCTCACTGAACATTATACTGTTCGGTGAGATTTTTTTTGAGTAAAACATCATTGTGTATTTTTCGGCAGGTAAATCACACTGTTCAGAAAGTTTCTTATGAACCTCGCCCACCCTAACGGTTGCATCAGCATCACCGTTAGATACAGCGTCAATTCTGCGCAATCCGGCATTTTCATAAAATTTAATAAGACCCTCATTTGCAGGTTTCAGAAAGAATGCATCGCCTTTATCAAATAGTGATTTGATAAGACAGGACATATACCCCTTTCCCCGATGTTCGGGTGCGGTTACCGCCGCATAAAAATAATGGGCAGTATATTTTTCACCGGCGTATGAAATTTCACACGGCAGAAAAAACGCCATAGATACAACCTCATCATTAATCTTAAGACGCTGACAATGCTCAAAAAAAGCATCAAACATCATTGTGTCAAACGGTTCATCATCACCAAATGCATCTTTATACAATCTGAAACAAATTTCCCTATCGGTCATAACTACTCCTTAGGTTTACATATAAATTTTTTAACAAGCGTTTCGGGGTGATATGAAAGTTTAGAACGCCTTAAACCCTCAATACCCAAATCGTCCTCACGGTTTATATACAGAAAATCTTTTGCTATTTTCTTTGCAAATTCCTGATTCACAACAGAATATGCCGTTGAATACGCATCTAAGGCCTTTTCGATGTGAACATCAAATACTTTCTTATTCAGCGGCGAACCAAGCGCAAAAGCGACGACAGAGTCGCCCACAAATATAGCAACCCCTTTCAGCGAAAGCAACCAGCGATTTTCGAGAAGATAATTCAGACTTTTCTTTTCACATAAAAGTCTTTCGTCTATAAATTCGGCGTTCTGCCTGTACCATAAATCAGCGCATCTGACAACCGAATCTATGTTACCCTCATTTATTTCTTCACAATGCCAATCATAGTTTCTGGAGAATGCAGAAATATGATTTCGTTTAGAATGGTATCTTTTTCCCGAAAGTTGTGCTAAAGACACCGAAGAATAGAGATAATCAAAATCGTTCCGACTTTCTATGATTTCATATTTATCGCCATACAAGCGGCAAAATTCATTGAATCTGTTTCCCTGCTGTGCCCATATCAGCGGCAATCCTCCATTATGTTCGCATAGCAGCGACATTCCTTTTTCAAAATTTCCAAAAGGAAGTGCAAAAAAATCCCCGGCACCAGCACTTGAGGATATACACAAAACATCGTCATCAATATAAAAGCGATTATTATATATTGATTTCCATATTAACAAATTGACAAACGATGCTTCGCACGTAAATTCATCGGCACCATATAAAAATGGTGAAATCTCTTTAATGTTTTCAATACTAATGTCTAAAAATTTCAAAGAATCCGTCCTATTCTTTTTTTGAATAATCCCACACTAAAAAGGCAGTAAGCCCAAAGAGCAATACTGCCTGTAATAGACTAAAACTTGTACATTATTGGTTTAGTTATCGTTCCATACAAAACTGCCGGACAAAAGCACAACCTTTTCGCTTGAAACGGTTAAAATTCCACCGTCGGTATGAGCGGTTTTAATGCTACCATCAGCAAGTTCTATTTTGCAATCACATGATTTTACAGCAGTTACAAAAGGAATGTGCCCAGCCATTACTGCTAGATCACCTTCGCTGCCGCGTAGCGAAAGTTTAACAATTTCTTCGTCGAACAAATCACCGTCGGGCGAAGATATCTTCAACCGGTAGGTATTCATCATTCCACCTTCTTCGCCTTTTGAAGAACCTCGTCGATTGTTCCGACAAAAAGGAAGGCAGATTCGGGAATATCATCGTGTTTTCCTTCAATTATTTCCCTAAAACCGCGTATAGTTTCATTAAGCGGAACATAAGAACCGGGAATACCCGTAAACTTTTCCGAAACATCGAAAGGTTGTGAAAGAAATCTTTGTATTTTTCTTGCTCTGCCAACAAGCATTTTATCATCATCGGAAAGTTCGTCCATACCCATAATGGCAATAATATCCATCAACTCAACATATCTCTGCAGTATTCGCTGAACCTCACGAGCAACCGAATAATGTTCCTCACCGACGATTTCTGGCGAAAGAATACGACTGGTAGATTCAAGTGGATCAACCGCAGGATAAATACCCTGCGACGAAATACTTCTTGAAAGTACCGTTGTAGCATCAAGATGCGCAAATGTTGTTGCAGGTGCAGGATCGGTAAGGTCATCAGCAGGAACATAAACTGCCTGAATAGAAGTAATGGAGCCGCTTTTTGTAGATGTTATTCTTTCCTGTAGAATGCCCATTTCGTTCGCAAGTGTGGGCTGATATCCAACCGCACTGGGCATACGACCA
>JAZOBW010000111.1:0-1688 GCA_045596185.1 Acutalibacteraceae bacterium
CGGCATTTCTTCATTGGAAGAAGCAATGGATATCTGTAAAGAAAAAGGCATCAACCCTTATGATACAGTAAAAGAAATCCAGCCTATCTGCTTCGAAAACGTTTGCTGGGCTTATGTTATGGGCGCGGCTCTTGCAATCAAGAGAGGCATCAAAAATGCTGCTGATGTTGCAGAAGTTATCGGTGAAGGCTTGCAGGCTTTCTGTATCGACGGCTCTGTTGCTGACGACAGAAAAGTAGGTCTCGGTCATGGTAACCTTGGCGCAATGTTACTCAGAGAAGAAACAAAATGTTTCGCATTCCTCGCAGGTCACGAATCATTCGCTGCTGCTGAAGGTGCTATCGGTATTGCAAAGAACGCAAACAAAGCAAGAAAAGAACCACTTAGAGTAATCCTTAACGGTCTTGGAAAAGATGCTGCACAGATCATTTCAAGAATCAACGGCTTTACATATGTTCAGACAAAATTTGATTATGCAACAGGTAAAGTTGAAGTTGTAAAAGAAAAAGCATACTCCAATGGTGAAAGAGCAAAGGTTAGATGCTATGGCTCCGATGATGTTAGAGAAGGCGTTGCAATTATGCACCTTGAAGGCGTTGATGTTTCCATCACAGGTAACTCCACCAACCCCACAAGATTCCAGCACCCCGTTGCAGGTACATACAAGAAGGAATGTGTAGCACAGGGTAAGAAATACTTCTCTGTTGCATCCGGCGGTGGTACAGGAAGAACACTTCACCCCGATAATATGGCTGCAGGCCCCGCTTCCTACGGTATGACAGATACTATGGGAAGAATGCACTCTGATGCACAGTTCGCAGGCTCATCATCTGTTCCCGCTCATGTTGAAATGATGGGACTTATCGGCGCAGGTAACAACCCAATGGTTGGTATGACTGTTGCTGTGGCTGTTGCAGTTCAGGAAGCAATGAATAAATAATTTGTGAACAAATTATTTGCAATGAAATTTGCCTTTCGGCAATTGAAATTCGTCCGATGACGATTGAAATGCTCTTACGAGTTTAAAATGCACCGCAACAAAATTTGCGGTGCATTTTTTGTTAAGTGGGCAAATTTTATTTCATTTGTGAGTGTGAGCGAACATATTTCAAGACAAAGCAACGCTTTGCCATTTCAAGCACGAAGTGCATTTCATTTTTGGGAGGATAAAATATGACCGATAATATACTCATAGATTTATCGATGGATTTCTCGGTAAAAACAGTAAACTTATGCGATTCTATCAAAGGGAAATCAGTGCTTACAAATCAGATACTCAGAAGTGGAATAAGCATCGGAGCAAATAGTCACGAAGCAAACTATGCTCACAGCAGAGCAGACTTTATATCAAAAATGCAAATTGCTCTTAAGGAATGCTATGAAACAGAATATTGGTTAAAGCCTTTTATAAAAGCAAATATAATTAACGATATTACATACAAAAAACTTAAAAACGATTGTGGTAAAATCAGAAAAGTCCTGATTTCGTCGATAAATACTGCAAAATCAAATGCTTAATTTTAGAATTTGAATATGTATAAATTCTTAATACAAGGAAAGGCGTATATATTTATGAAAAAATATGTGATAATATCAGGTGTACCCCGTGCGGGGAAAAGTACAGTTTCACAAATAATAGCAAAGAAATTTGGCTTTCAGCACATTAGTATGGACTCAATTATAGCAGG
>JAZOBW010000112.1:0-7479 GCA_045596185.1 Acutalibacteraceae bacterium
GGCTACTGTTAAACACGCCACCGACTGTGAAACGGTATCCAGAATTGAATGATTGACAAAAATTGCAAGGTTTTTTTGGCGGTACTCCCAGTTCTTTTGGAGTTGAGTGCATTTTATTCTTGCTGTATCTATATCGCCCGAAATGAATTCTTCACGGCAGAACCGTAGTTCATTTTCGGTTTTGTTGCAGTAATAATCTATAGTGAGTTTTCCTATTATGCACACCATAATAATGAATAATAAAAGTGCGGCTGCTGCTATCAGTCTTTTCAAGAATTGTCACCGTCCTTTTTAATTATATTGTAATTGCCCAAGCGGTCGGCTGTCATAAGAAAAACATTATTTGCCGAAAGTTTTTTTGATTTTAGTTGTTTATCTATTTCTTTTTCGCTTATTTCGAGTTCCTTGAGCGACTCTCTGATAACCTTACCGTCGCTTATAACGGGAAGTGGAAGGGTGGCAGGTTCGGTTTTTATTTTCATATCTTTTGCAGTAACAGGTTTTGCCTCGCTTTTCAGAACAACGCTCATACCGCCGTTAACTTCCAACACGGCAAACGCTACCTGTGAAATGTCAAAAACATTTTGTCCTCGCAAAAGTTCCACAAGATCTATAATTGTCATTCTTACATTCTTCATCGCCTGCTGGTCTAATATTCCGTTTTTTATAAGCACCACCGATTTTCCGCTCATAACCTTACGTATAAACGAACTTTTCATTGCCAGTACTGATATAAAAATTTCAAGTATCACAAGCATACAAACAGCCACTATGCCCGACATAACTGGCTGACTTGTATCCTGAAGCGGAATGGCGGCAATCTCCGAAATAAGGAGTGTTACTACCAACTCATTTGGTTGCATATCGCCAATTTGGCGTTTTCCCATTAGGCGTATTGCAAATGTAACTGCAAAGTATAAAATTGCCGTTCTTACAACTGTTGTAATCAAAAACATCACCGATAGTATTGTTTGCAGTTTTTCTTGCAATATTAGTGTAAAGGTGTTATAATACTGGTACAATATAACATTATTGGTAAATGAGGTATATTGCTTTGGATAAATTAATTTCCGGTTTTAATAAGTTTATTTATGATTTCAAACGCTACACACCATTGCTTCGAAATCTTGTAACAAAAGATATAAAGATTAAATACCGCCGTTCGGTGCTGGGTATTGCGTGGAGTATTCTGAACCCGATGCTTACAATGCTTGTGTTAACACAGGTATTCCAGATGCTTCTTAAACTTGAGGTTGATAATTTTGCCACCTATTATATCGTCGGCGCATCGCTTTGGAACTTTTTTGCAGAGGCAAGTTCCATTTCTCTTGATGCAATTCTCGGTTCGGCATCCCTTATCAAAAAAGTGTATATACCAAAGTATATTTTCCCGCTTGAAAAATGTCTGTTTTCGCTTGTGAATCTTTGTTTTAGTTTCATAGCGGTAATTATCGTTATGATCATACAGGGCGTTTATCCCACTTTTACCACCCTTCTTTTCCCGATACCGGTTTTATATTGCTTTATATTTACCTGTGGTATGTCACTGTTCTTAAGTGCAGTAACAGTGTATTTCCGCGATATAGCACATCTTTACAGCGTCTTCCTTACACTGTGGATTTATCTTACACCCATTCTTTATCCGATCAGTCTGCTTGAGGGACATCCTTTAATTTATAATGTTGTTCGCTTTAATCCTATGACGCACTACATTACGTATTTCCGCGATGTCGTTATGGAAAATACCGTTCCGGGTCTTACCGATAATTTAATTTGTATTGGGATGTCACTGGGTGTATTTATTATTGGCGCTCTGGTTTTCCGCAAGGCAGAGGGCAAGTTTATTCTTCATATTTAATTAAAGGTGTAGATTATGAAAAAAGAAAATGCAGTTGAACTGAAAAATGTTGAAATGCACTTTAATATGAGCAAGGAAAAACTCGAAAGTCTTAAGGAGTATTTTCTTAAACTTATGCGTCGCCAACTTATGTTCGAGGATTTTACCGCGCTTGATGGTATATCATTCGAGATCAAAAAAGGTGATGTTTTCGGCATTGTCGGCCTTAATGGTTGTGGTAAAAGTACCACCCTTAAAATTATTTCGGGTATTCTTAAGCCCACAAAGGGTACTGTAGAAACAAAGGGCGTTATAGCGCCGCTTATTGAACTTGGTGCAGGTTTTGATATGGAACTTACCGCCAGAGAAAACATCTATCTTAACGGTTCGGTTTTGGGCTATTCAAAAAAGTTTATGGACTCTAAATTTGACGATATCGTTGATTTTTCCGAAATGCGTGATTTTCTTGATGTTCCGATGAAGAATTATTCTTCCGGTATGGTTGCACGTATCGGTTTTGCTATCGCTACCATTACAACCCCCGATATTCTTATAGTGGACGAGATTCTCGCCGTTGGCGATTTCCTTTTCCAGCAAAAATGTGAAGAGCGCATCAATAAGATGATGAACGATGATACCACCGTTATAATCGTTTCTCATACAATAGAGCAGATCGAAAGACTTTGCAAACATTGTATGTGGCTTGAAAAGGGAAAGATTAAAATGATTGGTGATGCCGCAGAAGTATGCGCAGCGTATAAACAATCGGAACGCGTATAATTAAGCCGCCGCTTTCCCGTATCGGGAGAGCGGTGTTTTTATTGAACAATTGACAAATGAACAAATATACTATAAAATATTATATATAGAAATTTAAGGAGTTGGTATTTGATGGACGACCCCGGGAGTACGATAAGCTTTATTATTGTTTATGTGCTGCTGATTGTCGGTTCAGCCTTTTTTTCCGGAACGGAAAGTTCCTTCGCATCGGTTAACCGAATCCATATGATGAGTTATGCTTCAAACGGCAACCGTCGCGCTGAGCGTGTACTCGAAATTCTCGACAATTTTGACGAGGCACTGTCGGTTCTGCTGATAGGTAATAACATTGTGAATATCGCATTTTCAACACTTACGGTAGTTTTTGCCGCCCGTATTTGGAGTAACAGTTCGGGCGCTATTTCTATTGCTACCGTTTGTGCCACCGTCATCATTTTCATATTTGGCGAAATTATACCGAAGTGTTTTGCAAGTTCTTGTAATGAAAAGTTTGCGATGACAGTTTCCGGTCTGCTTATGTTTTTGATGAAGGTATTAAAACCGCTTTCGTTTTTCTTTACCGGAATTTCGCGTCTTGTTTCGGCACCGTTTGTAAAATATGCCAAGCCTGAAGTCACTATGACCGAAGATGAACTTCACGACATTGTCGATAACATAACCGAAGATGACGGAATCGATGAAGATACCGGCCGTCTTGTTAAATCTGCACTCGAATTTGACGACCTTACCGCCAGAGACATTATGGTCCCGTGGGAAAATGTTAAAAAGATTCGCGTAGGTATGAAAACCGAGGGAATACTGCGGTTTATACAAAATTGTGTTCATTCACGTTTGCCTGTAGTAAGCCGTGACGGAAGTGTCAGAGGAATACTTCATATCCGTCGATTTCTTCGTGCCTACTTCAAAAATAATCACATTGTTTTAGCATCTGTACTTGATTATCCGTACTATGTTATGGCGGATACGGTTATCGATGAACTGCTCACTCAAATGAGCAATCACCGTCGCAATCTTGCTATCGTAAAGGATAGGGAGGGTACTATTCTTGGAATAATCACTATCGAGGATATACTCGAACAACTTGTTGGCGAGATTTATGACGAGGATGATATCGGAGGTGACTCCGATGAATAACCCCATTACCTATATTCTTATAATTGTTCTTCTTGCTGTTTCTGCCTTCTTTTCTGGTAGTGAGATATCCTTTGCCGGAGTAAGCGCATCGCGTCTTAAAAGCCGTTTACAGAACAGCACAAAACCGTCTGTTGTATTTGCAAACCGAATCAAAGAAAAGTATAACGATACATTGAGCACCATTCTGATCGGTAACAATCTTGCCAACAGTGCGGCATCTGCTATCGCAACCTCTATAGTTTTATCGATTTTGGGAGAGGAATACGCATGGGTATCCACCGTTGTAATGACGCTGCTTGTCCTTATCTTTGGTGAAATAATCCCCAAGGTGTTTGCAAAGCAGTTTCCTGAAAAATTTGCCCTTGCGGTAGCGGTTCCTATGTATCTGCTTACCATCGTGTTCAAACCGATAAACTGGGTAATAATGTCGTTTGTGAATTTTGTTTCAAAAATCTGGAGTTCAAGTACCAGCGATAATAATGCCGTTTCGGCAGACGATCTTGAAAATATCATTGATATTGTAGAAGAAGAGGGTGTGCTTGACGAGGAACAATGCGACCTGCTTCAGAATGCGCTTGATTTTGATGATATCGCCGCCTATGAAATAATAACGCCGCGCGTTGATATGGAGGCTATTGATATCCGCGATCCCTATGAGGTTAATATCAAAACAATTATTGAGAGCACCTATTCACGAATCCCTGTTTACGAGGATACGCCTGATAATATAATCGGTATCCTCCACCTTAACCGCGTTTATAAGGAACTTATAGATAATGACAAGATCAATATAAGAAAATTGCTTTTGCCGGTTACATTTGTTCATAAAACGATGCCGCTTCCAGACGTTCTTGAAAAAATGAAGGAAACAAAGTGCCATATGGTCGTTGTTCTTGATGAATACGGCGGCACATTGGGAATACTTTCTATGGAGGATGTTCTAGAACAGTTGGTTGGCGAGATCTGGGACGAGACCGACGATATCGAACTTGAACGCGAGTTTACCTGTATCGACGATACTCACTTTGAAGCCATCGGCGATATGCGTGTATACGATTTCTTTGACGAATTTGATATCGATATCGAGGAGGACGAAGATTTCGAAGCGGATAGTCCTACCGTAGGAGGATGGGTTGTCACTATGCTTGACGGCGAAATCGAGGAAGACGCAACCTTTACCTTTGAAAATCTTCTCATCACCGTCAAGGAGGCTGACGAAAAACGCATAGAGCGTATTTCTGTCGAAGTACTAAGTAGCGCCGATGTTGACGACGAAGAAGACGATGACGATTAAAAAACAAGGCATAACCAATGTGGTTATGCCTTGTTTTCTTGCTTATTTTTATATTCGCTGGGTGTATATCCGCTTAGAGACTTGAAAACACGGTTGAAATTCCTGATACTTCCAAATCCGCAGGTTTCTGCTATGGAGGTGATGGTAGTTTTTTTATCTTTAAGAAGTGCACATGCTTTTTCAAAACGGAAAAGGTTAACGAAGCTTTTGAAGTTCATAGAAAAGTTTTGATGAAACAGGGAGGAGAAGTAGTGATAATCGTAGTTCATTTTGTCTGCAATATCTTTTAGAGAGATATCCCAGCTTAAATTATCGGATATATGCGAAATTACTGTATAAATAAATTTGTAATTGCTTTCCGCATTAAGCGATTCCGCATTTTTTATGCATTCATTACAGACCATATACAAACAGGAAATTAGTAAAAAATGGTCTGGTTCTCCCTCAAAGAAAAGATACTTTTTTAGTATTTCTTCAATGTCTGCAGAGGCTTTGAATTTAGAATATCGTGTATACTTGTGATTTGTGGCATATGAGGAAATAAAGTCTTCTGAAAAAACGCCAACCCATACCTTACTGCTTTTAACATCAAGCATATGTGCGGTATAGGGCGGAATCAATAGCATTTCGCTGGGATATAATACTCCGGGAATCCCGTTTACTGATATGTTTGCAGTTCCGTCATATACATATAAGAGTTCATAATTCCCGTGAAAATGCGAGCCAAACTCAAAATCATTATAAACGAATGCATTATAGTTATAATCGCTAAGTGAGTTTGCTGTCTGGTGCCAGATCATAATATCACCCAAAATCTTAACTTTTGTCTATGATTTTATAATATTTTTCTTGTTTTGTCAACTATATAAAAAATATAATAATAAGCGGGAAAAATGTAAGGTGACGGTTTTGCAAACACATGCAAGGCACAAAAATTTTTTGTGCTATTAGTTAAAAATCGTCATCTTGTTTCCTACATAAAACTAAAAAGGAATGATAAAAATGAAAAATGTGATGCGAGTTATCTTTCTTCTATTGGCTGTCCTTATCTGTATGTGCTTTACCGCTTGTAAGGACAACAAAGATGTAAACAGCGAACCTGTTGAAAGTGTTATAGAGATAATTGAGTATGTTGATACTGAGTCTACCGAGTCCACCGAATCTATAGAATCCACAGAGAACTCTGCTCCTACCCAGTCGGTTGAATCAAACCATACTTCTGAAACAAGCGAACCGAGCAGTGTGCCGACCGGCAACGAGGAACCGAAAGAACATAAGCACATCTATCAGAATGATTGTGATGCAACTTGTGACGAATGTGGGGAAGAGCGCATTCCCAGAGAGCATAAATATAACCAGCCTTGTGATAAAGACTGCAATGTCTGTGGCGAGGTACGTGACGTTGACCATGTATATGACAACGCCTGCGACGAGGTATGCCTCTTCTGTAACTACAGAAGAACAACGAGTCACGGTGTAAACATCGATATTTACGGTAACTGTAAGGGGTGCGGCGAATTTGTAGGTTATTCAGAAGACGATAAATAATTTGTAATCGAATTTATAAAAATAAATGTTGGTTGTCACTTATAGAGTAAAACTGATTATATTTTTTGAGGACGGTAAAAATCGTCCTCTTTTTTTGTAAAACTTGTTATTTGCAGTTATTAATTCTTTCTTTAAGTATATTGAATTCTCGTTCGTGAATTGATTTTTCAAATTTGATTTTTTTGACTTCGTCATTGTTTGCAGTGAATGTAAAATAATAATTATATGCCGTTTCTCTTGCTCCTGAAGCTGTACGGTGCTGTGATGTGATTAATATTTCATCACATTTGATAATATCGGTATATTTATAATACCTACTATCAAACGGATTCGTTCTAAATAAAAAACCATTTTTGCCGATGCATATTTTGAAGCAAAAATATTTGATGATTAGTATAGTTAAAATTACTGTTGAAATTATTGTTATGCTACCGAATAATGTTGCAACTATTGAAAAATTAGGATTGGCTCTTAATTGGTCAACCGTTAATAAGGTAAAAAATGCAGATATGATGCTCATAATTATAATTCGTGCAATACCGTTTTGTTTACCGCTTATTATATAATCCCAATTATCTGCTTGAAGAATATTGTCCATCTTAATTTTCAACCTCGCCGTTTACTTTTTTAATCAAATACATTACACTATCGCTTTTATCGGCAGTGAAATTGAATTTTACAACCTTACCGTCTACGGTTTTGAAATTGAGATAATAATTAATAACCCCGCTCGTAGTTCTGCCTTCGCTTTCCCAAACCTCGGGAATTTCGGTGTATTTATAATATTTGACTTTTCTAATGCCGCTTTGATAGTAGAAGCCATCTTCAGTTATAAGTATCCTTTTGAAAAAGTGCACATAAAGGGTATATAGTATAATTATTAAAA
>JAZOBW010000113.1:0-1971 GCA_045596185.1 Acutalibacteraceae bacterium
ACCGCTTGGCCTCCGACTTTCACCGATGCGCAGTACTCTAGATTTTGTAGGGCGGTTAAAATATTTGAAGAAAACGGTCTTGTGGGTACCCATCACTGCTGTAATACCGCCGCAACCCTTCTTGATGCCGATAAACGGCTGGACGGTTGCCGTGTAGGTATTGCGCTATACGGACTTTCCCCTGCGGCAGGTCTTGATATCGGGGTTCAACTGACCCCCGTTATGACGCTGAAATCCACCGTTTCTAGGGTTAAAAACATTACTAAAGGTGATACCGTCAGTTACGGAAGGACCTTCGCCGCCGACCGCGATATGCGCATCGCTACCGTTTCGGCAGGTTATGCCGACGGATATCCCCGACTACTTTCTAATAAAGGATCTGTTATCATATCGGGCAAACGCGCAAATATCGTAGGCAGGGTATGTATGGACCAGTTCGCCGTTGATGTTACCGATATTGACGATGTTGCACTTGGCGATGAGGTTATTCTTTTCGGCAAGGAACTGCCGGTCGAAGAACTTGCCGAAATTTGCAACACCATAAATTACGAAATAATATGCGGCATATCACCGAGAGTTCCGCGCATAACCACGGAAGGTTGAATATGGCACATTTTTTGCTCATAATAATATATCTTTCATTTATAAGTTTAGGCCTTCCCGATGCATTGCTCGGTTGCGCCTGGCCCACTATGCAACCGCAATTTGGCGTTCCGCTGTCCTATGCCGGTATCATTTCTATGATAATCGCTTTTGGCACCATCTTTTCAAGTTTACAAAGTGACCGACTTACCAAATGGTTGGGCGCAGGCAGAGTGACTGCATTCAGTATCCTTCTTTCTGCCGTGTCGCTTATCGGTTTTTCAACCGGAAACTCCTTCTTCTCGCTTTGTCTTTGGGCAATTCCTTACGGACTGGGTGCAGGTAGCATAGACGCAGCCATAAACAACTATGTTGCAATACATTACTCTGGTAGACATATGAGTTGGCTTCACGCCATGTGGGGTGTTGGCACCATTGTGGGTCCATACATAATCGGTTATGCCCTGACTCACGGCATAAATTGGAACAGTTCCTATCGAACGATATCACTTATTCAGACAATTCTTGCTGCTTTCGTTTTCATAAGTCTGCCATTATGGCAAAGACAAAAAAACAAGGATGTCGGCGATGGCAGAACTGAAAAGGCATTATCTATAAAACAGGTGTTTGCCATAAAAGGCACCTTTTCGATATGCATCTGTTTCTTTTGTTACTGTGCGCTCGAACAAACCGCAATGTTATGGTCGGCAAGTTATATGGTTCTGCACAGCGGTATTTCTGCCGAAAAAGCAGCAAGTATGGCAAGTATGTTCTATATAGGAATCACCGCCGGAAGACTTATAACCGGTTTTTTTGCCAATCGTTTTTCCGACAATGCACTTATTCGAATAGGACAGGTCGTTATCGGAGTGGGTGTAATTGTTATGCTTTTGCCTCTCGGTTATATTGTAACATTGGTCGGTCTTATTCTTATAGGACTTGGGTGCGCACCCATATATCCGAGTATAATACATTCAATTCCACAGATCTTCGGCGAACAGGCATCTCAAGCAATTATTGGTGTGCAAATGGCAAGTGCCTATCTTGGAACCTGCTTTATGCCACCACTATTTGGACTTATTGCGCAATATACATCGGTATCATTGCTGCCGGTATATCTTATTTTACTGCTCGTCCTGATGGTAATAATGCACATAAAGGCACAGAAACTCACAACGAATAATTCCTGACCACCGCTTAAAAAGGACTTGAGGAAATTTCAAGAAGAAATTTCCTCAATTCCTTTTTATTATATCATATTTATATTATACTGCCTCTTTTGCAAACCTCTTTACATTTGACACAGTTGGTACACAGCGCATAGCCGATAACGGCAACATTATCTGCCACCTTTATCGCTCCGCTTTCACAAATCTTTACACACATTCC
>JAZOBW010000114.1:0-10814 GCA_045596185.1 Acutalibacteraceae bacterium
AAAACACAAATGCAATAGCGCTGGTATGTATAGATGTTGCAAGAAGTACAAATATAATAAATGGTAAAAACTTTCTTTTTACAATAAAATCATACGAAAACAGTAGAATTGCGATAGAAAGGATCTGACGAATACCTGAAAGCGACAGATCATAAAACTGCAAAGTAAGAAACATATATGCACTGAGCCACGGCATCTTCGAATACTTAAAGATAAATCTTGCAAAAGAAAACGCCACTATCGGACCGGTTACAATAAAGATTGCCTGCGGTTCATTGGAGAAATTGCTGATAAAACGATTCAGATAAACAAAACCTGTTTCGTATCGGGTATCTTTAAGAAAAAAGTTAATATCATTATAGGAGTCGATTTCCTTAAAAAGATTGATATATGTATCGGTATCATTGCCAACAGTCGCACTCTTGAACATCATCAAAAAGGCAAAAACCGAAAAAACAATGCCAACATAAACGGCAGAACCGGTTTTTGTCTTAGTGTTCAATATCGCTGCAAGAAATAATATAAGTGCCACCAAAACGAACAACAACCACACCGATCATACACCACCTTTCAAAATGAAAAAATCACTACACTTCCTGCCAGAAAAACGTATACGGAAATGTACTCTGCCATTCGGAACGATAGGTATAAATCACCCAAATATACAGTAAAAATACGCAACACGAACCGATATACATCAATGCACGGTTTTTAGTAAATCTTATATCCATAAGTGCACTGGGATAATAGGTGATTATAGGAACGGTAAAAACATACTTAAAGCGATTGAGTATGGTACCGTTAAGAGACAGTAAAAGCATTATTATTCCAAACCAAATGGATAATCGCATCACATCGTCAACGGTTGAGGACTGCAGAACCAAGTTAGCCTCACCCTGTTCTACCTCAGATACCTGCCGGAAGATACTTCCCTGCTTGAATAATTCAGATATAATTAACAAAATAAGCCACAGGCCAAGCATCAACAGACAAGCAAGTGTAGGCGATGTTTTGAAACTGGTGCCGTCTTCAAGAAAATATTTAAGATACTGCGGAAATATTTTTTCCAAAACTTCCATAACGGTGCTGAAAGATATAAACGCCGCTATAGCAACAAAAATGCTTCCAATGTAAAATTTTCTCGTTTGCCTGAGCAATGTAAACGGATAAAGGAATAAGAAAAGAATTGCACTTGTATGAAAACTGATAGCAAGCATAACTATCAAAAGAAAAGGTAAAATTTTACGTTTTATCAGAAAATCATAGGAGAACAGAAGGATCGCTATGGAAATTATCTGCCGTGTTCCAGAGAATGACAAATCGAAAAATTGCAATGTCAAAAACATTAAGGTGCTCAACCACGGCATTCTAGAATACTTATAAATAAACCGTGCAAAAGAGAACGCCACAAAGGGTCCTGAAATTATAAATAGCATCTGCGGATCATTATAAATACGGCTGATCAATCTAATGAAATATACAAAACCAAATTCATATCTTGAATCAGCCAAAAAGTTTCTGACATCTTCGTAATCGGCTATTTCCTTGAAAAGTTTGATATAGGTGTGTGTATCATTACCTACATCTTTCGATTTGAACATCATCAAAAAGGCGAACACCGAAAAAACAATAATCAGATATATTCTGGCGCCATTTTTTGTTTCGGTATTCAAAATACCGGCAAGCACCAATACGAATGCCGCCAAAATAAACATTTGCCACATTTCGTGAACACCTCCTGAAAAAATCAATCATTTCTGTGTAAAATCTTTGAAGCAAGACCCGCCAACCTTACCTTGTAAAGAAACGGAACAAACACATCGCGCTTAAAGTGCAGCAGTCCCTTAACCTGACCGTATTTGGTCAATATCGACTGCAGACCTCCTGTTTTATAATCCGCAATAAAATTATTCCGTTTTGAATGTTTGCGGGTTGGTTCCCTTAAAACCTGTTGAACTATACTTTCTTTATCAAATTCAGTAATATTCACATTTGGGGATATTTGGGCAAAAATTTCGCGACCTTTATCTGTGTTTACAATAACAGCGGATACGCCGGTATTATTATCCATTTCCGGTTTAACACGTTCAATTCCCCAAAAATCGCCGATAGAAATATCGCCCACGCGATCAAAGTTCATATACTTACAACGATAGCAGGATTCACGAAGACAAATATTCTGCTCGTAAAGTCTTAAAACCGAACCTTCATTGTTAACAAAATCCGAAATATCACGGTTTTCCATTAAAATTTTGAAATGTTTATTTCGCCAACCCTTTTCTTTATCTCTGAAAGAAATGTATGTAATCTTATCATCAAATCTGGACTGCAAAAACGATATGTATTCGCTCCAAATTTGTGGACTGAAAACACCGTGGCAAAATAAATCGCATACGGTAAGTAAAGTATCATCGATACGATGTAACCGAAGATATGTGCGCACTGCATCGCACTGGCAGGGAGTTCCGACAAACAGCACTTTTTTTCCCTGCTTTATATCCTGAGCAATATTTTGAAAAATTTCATCAATACTGCTTTGAGTGTATTTGGTTCCCATAAGCCGCTTTACGCCTTCAATGCTGTCAGCGCGTTCGTGAAATACAGCAAAACCTTCGCTATATGCGGCACCGTAAACGGCACCGTTTGAATTTACAAACAAATTTGCAAGTTCAAAAAACATTCCGCCGCTGCCGCTGTTTTTAACAATTTCTTTATCCTTGTTTATAACAGCATAATACTGTTGTTCTTCCCTTTTAACCGGAGAAAGCAATTCACATACCTTTTCGCATATCTTACAGTTTATGCATAACTCGCTATTAATTTCGGGATATAAAAAACCGAGTTCATCACGGCGAACATCAATAGCTTTTGCCTTGCAAACATTTTTACAAAGCATACATCCCGTGCAAGAAGACGGATCGATGATACCGTTTTGATCAAGCGATTCAAAGTATTTAACTGTTTCGCCAAGTTTATCTTCACTAAACTGCCTGAAAGCAGTAAGTCGCGGTTCAACCGAAGAATAGTCTATTTTGCCAAGTTCGGCGTCGTCTTGAGCATTTTTGATAAGCCTATCACTAAGCCCCGTAACACTTAAGATATTTTCAATTCTTTCGCCCAGTTGGGATATACATACAGAAAACTGTTTGCCGAGCATAATTGAAAATGCACAACCGTGAAAAGAATCGGTAACAACATACTCGGCATCATTAAATAATCCCAGCCATTCAAGCGGACCGATTGATGGTTTGATTTTACACTTCAGCATACCATACGGAAACGGAAGGTATACAATGCGTAGTCCCCGTTGCTTAGCGATTTTCTTAACAGTTTTAACAAATGCACCCGAAGGCACCATCTGATACACCAGCATATACGGCTTTTTTTCTTTAGTAGGAACGGCAAGGGCGCGCCATTGCTGCGGAGTTAGCAAAAAAGAAGGATCGCAAACAACATTTGTTTCCTTTCCCGTAAGCGTTTCAATAAGTTGTGCGCCGGATTTTTCTCTGCAGTTAAGAACTGCAAATTCCGAAAGCAGTTTTATGTAACTTTCACGGTGCTGTTCCTTTATATCAGAACTTCCGAAACTTGCCGCAAAGGAAGCACGGCGGCGCTTATCCGCTACAAAAGACAAAAAATATCGTTCGTCAAGCCCTGTAATATCTGCATTCCAAACATTATCGCTTCCCACAATATATCCGTCAAAACAAGCGCCTATCTGCGAAATATTTTTTTCGGTAACGGTATCAGTCATATTGATGAGTTTGCGAAATTTTTTGAAACTTTTTGCTCTAGGCAAACGGGTAACTGCACCGATACAACCGGTTATATAGCGCTTGATGCCTTTGGCTTTAAGCGCACGCAAACCAAACGGTTTTTCAGAAACCTCGCATACATAATCAATCACCTGCGTATCAACACCCATACTCTCCAGTTTTTTCTGAAGCGCATAGCACTGCAACATAGCACCGTAATTGTCATGTCTTTGATATGTTAAAGTTGCAATCTTCATTTATGCGTTCCTTTATTTGATATTTGCAAATCCATCAAGAATGTTCTTAAGATTTGCCATTCCTTCTTTTCTATAATCGGAAATTCTTTCCCTTACATCGGCAAATGCCATATCGGGCAACGCTATTGCCTGACGGATATCGGTGACCATTCTATCCTGAATTCCAAGTTTTTCTGTAAGGTTTTTAATACGTTCGCCAAGTTGAGAAACCTTTATAATAAGATTTCTTTCATAAATTGATGAAAAAACGCATCCATGGAATGAATCGGTAACAACATAACTGGCATTTTTGATATAACCAAGCCATTCGCAAGGACCAATGTGCGGTTTTGGAGAACACTTACAAAAGCCATACGGAAAAGGAACATAAACTATCGGTAATCCTTTTGATTTTGCAAAATCACTGGCAAATTTA
Organism: Acutalibacteraceae bacterium; assembly: GCA_045596185.1. Classification (GTDB taxonomy): domain Bacteria; phylum Bacillota; class Clostridia; order Oscillospirales; family Acutalibacteraceae; genus UBA737. The sequence continues at coordinate 4,428 of JAZOBW010000114.1, forward strand.
ACAAAGGAAGCCGATGGAGACATATGATACACAAGAACATACGGCCGCTTAATTTTAGGTTCGATAACAAGCCCATCCCATTCCTCGCGCGTCAGAAAAATTGTGGGATCACAGGTATCAAATGTTTCTCTGCCAAGAAGTTTGCCGATATCCTCTGCGGCGGCCCTTTCCCTTAAAGAAATATACGAAAAATTTTTTATGCCTTCCCTGAATGTATCGCGTTCATCTTCGGGAACAGCAGCCAGCCCCATACTTGCAGCATAACTTGCTTTTTTTCGGTCATCGGTGACAAAATCAAAAAAATATGCACCATCAAGCCCGGTAAGTTTCGAATTCCACACATTATCGCTGCCGACAATATATCCGTCATAAACCCCGTCAAGTTCGGAAATATTACGCTTATCATATTTTTTTGTTGTTTCCAAAATATTTTTTCTGAAACTGATAAAAGCAGGTTTTTTAGGAAGTCTTGATATTACACCGATACAACTGGTGATATATTTTTTTATTCCCTTAACCTTAAATGACTGATATCCGAATATACGGTCTGCAGGGTCGCATACATAATCAATAACCTCACACTTGTGACCGTATGAGGTTATTGTTTTTTGCAGAGCATAGCATTGAAGAACTGCACCTACATTTTCATGTCTTTGATATGCAAGGGTAGCAATTTTCATATCGCGATACCTCCGCGGATTTATTTTTTCAAAAGGTACTTCTTAAATGTTTTGAAGGATTTAAGAGTACGGACAAAATCGTCCTTGTCAGTAAGACATTCACCGAGTTTCATAAACATATACTTGGGTCTAAGATAAAACTTCTTTCTTGCATAGTTACAAAAATCTACCAGTTCCTGATTTGAAACTTCGGGGGTTGAAAGTACGCAATTGTGCATACCGTCGGGTGTGAGCCATTCATCATAACTTTTAGCGGTTATGTAATTATTCTTATCTGCCCACTCGTAAGCCTCGGTTCCCGGATAAACGATAAGCGGGAAATACTGAACGGTATCAAGACGGAGTTTTTTACTAAAGTTAAGTGTTTCCATCATAGTTTCCTTGGTCTCACCGGGATTACCCACCATAAAGCAACCGTGAACACGCATACGCGCTTTTTTAGCAGCCGCATTAAACTTAAGCGACTGTTCTACAGTGATGCCCTTATGCATACCGTCAAGAACCTTCTGTGAACCGCTCTCAAAGCCGACAACAACAAGGCGACAACCCGCTTTACGCATAAGCACCATCGTCTCATAAGAAAGCGATACTCGACACTGAACAACCCATTTGAGTTTAACCTTGTTATCGATCATAAGTTTGCAAAATTCCTGAACATTCTTCTGATCTACAGCAAAGTTATCGTCGTCAATAAGAATTTCCTTAACTTCGGGGAATTCTTTGGTTATGTATAAGCACTCCTCGAAAAGATTTTTCGCACTACGTTTACGGTAATTTTTGCCGAACATAACCTGAGAATACATACAATAAAAACACTTTGACGGACAACCGCGGCTTGAAAATATGCTGACGGTCGGGAAACTTACATGAGCATAGAAGTAATCCTTGATGTCGAGATATTTCTTATATACTTCGCTTACAAAGGGAAGTTCGTCAAGATTATGAATATACTCACGGTCAGGTGTATTTACCACCTTGCCGTCCGCAATATAACTGATTCCCTTAACTTCTGCAAGTTTATCGGTCTTATTAAGATTTTCTGCAAGTTCCGGAAGTGTGTAGTCGTATTCGTGACGGGCAATAAAATCTACAACATCGGCGTGTGATGTAAATATTTCATCAACACAGGCGGTCGCGTGGGTACCTACCAGACATATCTTAACATCGGGTATATTTTCTTTCAAAGAGGCAGCAAAAGCAATATCACTGTTGATAGTAGGTGTTGATGTATCGATAACGATAAGTTCGGGAGCAAAATCAACAACCTCTTTAAGAGTTGCATCCCTGTTCCAGCATTTGGCAGGTGCATCTATCAGTTTAAGTTCATATCCCGCCTTATCCAAAACACCGGCAGCATACGAAAGCCAGAGTGGAAAATATATTGTGCCACTCTTTGTAACGGCCGGAGAACGGGAACTTTTGGAAAACTTATCCAAAAAAGGTGGGTTCAATAAAACAATTTTCATATTATGTTTCCTCTCTAAAAGAAATGTTTAATAACAGCGTTAAGCGCGTATAAAGTGAAGTAATATGCGCTCTTAATAAAAGAAAGTTTGTGATAACTTCTGTAAGTGTACCACTGCCTTTTAATAACCTTTAACTTATTGTCGGTCATAGAACCTTCGCTACGCCTGTAAAGAGACAAAGGTTCGCAGAGAGCATATGCCTTGTAACCGCGGCTTAGAATATCCTGCCATGTACACTGGTCTTCTGTGTGAGTAAGCGGCGGCATACGAAAATCACCGACCGTCTTACGGTCTACCATAACCGTAAGACACGCTATGGAAGTATTACCGAAAATTCGGCTGTATGTCATAACACGGGGCACCTTGACAGATTTTGCATTTTCATAATCATCGGCGGTAAATATTTTATACTCGGTATATGTAAGAACATATCCGTTATCACGCATATAGTTATACTGGATTTCCAATTTTTCTGGAACCCATAGATCATCGGCATCAAGAAAAGCAATAAAATCACCGACAGCCGCTTCAAGAGCAGTATTACGAGCAGCGGCAACACCTGAATTTTTCTTGTGCTGTATGGGTTTTATACGGGAGTCTTTATCTGCCCATTTGCAAAGCTTTGAATAGGTATCATCACTTGACGCATCGTCAACGATTATCATTTCCCAATCTGTAAAGGTCTGATTTATAACACTTTGAACAGTTTCATCAATAAACTCAGATGCATTATACGCCGGAGTAATAACCGAAATTTTACACATTACTTTTTGAGTGCCTCCTCGGCTCTGAAATCCTTATCTTCGTCGGACATAGCACCGGTTCCGCCCTCACGAACACCGTCCTGCCTGAGAACAGCCATAAAAGTACCGAAAAAGCAACGCAGATCAAATGCAAAACTAACCTTTTCGACATATTCTCCGTCAAACTTTGCCTTAACTTCCAATTCAAGTTCATCGCGACCGTTTATCTGCGCCCAACCGGTAAGACCCGGCAAAACATCGTTAGCGCCATATTTATCACGCTCTGTTGCAAGATCGTCCTGACTCCAAAGAGCAGGACGCGGACCTACGATGCTCATCTTTCCGGCAAGAATATTTAATAACTGCGGCAACTCGTCCAAACTGCTTTTACGAAGAAATCTTCCAACCTTGCTTATATACTGTTCGGGATTTTCCAACAGATGTGTAGGAAGGTCGGGTGTGGAAATCTTCATAGTGCGGAATTTATACAGTTGAAAATATGTTCTATGTATTCCGATACGCTTCTGTTTGAAAAATACTGGACCCGGATCATCTATCTTTATCGCCAATGCGATTATCAGAAAAACCGGCCACAAAACCAAAATTGCAAACAAAGAAAGGGTTAAATCGATCACTCTTTTGAAGAATGACAAGTAAATTCCCTTCTTTGGTAAAGATTCTTTTTCAATTATATCAGGTGTTTTTTTATCTTTTGCTGACATTAAGGCAAATCACCCCCATAATTATGATAATTATACTACAAACTGTGTGAAAAGTAAAGAGGAATTACAACATATTGAATAAATAGTTAAATTTTATTCCTTAAAACGGTTTTTAACCTTTCTTTTCCATATAAAAGTAAATGCAATCACCTGTGCTATACTTGTTAACGCCCAGGAAAGCGGATAGGAGACAAACAGCGACTTAAGGCTGTGAAACTGAGGAATTGCAAATATAGTAAACACCCAAAAAACACGAAGACCGCAAATTCCGAATATTGCGATTATCATAGGTGTAACCGAAGAACCGACACCCCTGATAGTTCCGGAGATAACCTCCATAGCACCGCAAAATCCATAAAAAAGCGTGATGGTTGTAATTCGCATAATGGCCATTTCCATCGCCTGTTGCGAATCGTTGATAAAAATGCCGAGAAGTTGCCGCGCAAACACAAAAGAAAATAGTCCACAAACAGTGCCAACAATAAATGCCGATAAAATACCGGTGCGAAGTATCTTGATAACACGCTTGTGTTGTCTTGCGCCCATATTTTGTCCTGTAAAATTAAGGGCAGTCTGGTGAAAAGAATTTACAATGATATAAGAAAAGTTCTCAACCGTACTAGATGCTGCAGAACCGGCGGTTGCCGCAGCGCCGAACGAATTAACAGAAGACTGAATAATAACATTAGAAAGAGAAAACATACAACTTTGAATACCTGCGGGAAGGCCAATAGAAACGATTTTTTTAAGCAATTTAGGATAAATGTGCATCTTTGAAAAATAAAATTTGCAATCGTCATTACGTTTTACAAGGGCACTCATAACAAGCACTGCAGACAATCCCTGTGAAATCACGGTTGCCAAAGCAACGCCCGCAACATTCATATCGAAAGCCGTAACAAAAATTATATTCAGAACAACATTCAAAGCGCCCGATACCGAAAGATATATAAGCGGGCCTTTTGTATCACCTGCCGACCTTAAAATTGCCGCACCGAAATTATATACAAGACTGAAAATGCTTCCCGAAAAAAATATTTTCATATAAACTTCGGAAAGATTGATAATTTCTTTAGGAGTATCAAGCAACTGAAGAAAATTTTTAGCGAAGAAAACGCCGATAAAGGTAAGAAAAGCACCGCAAATAACGGCAAGCGGTATTGCGGTGTGAACAGTTTTATGTATGTTTTCCTTGTCATTTGCGCCGATATAAAAGGCAGAAGAAACACCAGCACCAACAGATAAACCGATGAAAAGGTTAACTATAAGATGAACAAGCGAAGTGGTTCCGCCGACTGCACCCACCGAATTACTGCCACAGAACATTCCAACAATAGCAATATCAGCCGCATTAAAAAGCGACTGCAATATACCACTTATCATAATCGGAATTGTAAATTTAATTATACTTAAAAGTATTGGACCTTTACGTAAGTCCATACCGCGGCCTGTCATAATAACACCCCGAAGAAATGCATATTTTGATAATATTATAATTATATTATCTACACTATATAAAGTCAAGAAAAAATGCCGCCCAAAAGGGCGGCATAAATACGGTTTTATCAGATTACACGAACCTTAATAACGCCATCAATGGCAGCAATTTTATCTGTAATATTATCTGCATCGGCAGAAGCGGTATCAAGCATAGTGTATGCATAATCACCACGTGATTTATTAAGCATATTTTCAATGTTTACATTGTTTTCTGCAACAATACCGGTGATAGAAGTAAGCATATTGGGTATATTCTTGTGAATGACACAGACGCGATGTGCAGCACTTCTGGGCATTGAAATTTCGGGAAGATTTACAGAATTTACAATATTGCCGTTTTCGATATAATCGATAAGTTCTTTAGCGGCCATTGCGGCACAGTTGTCTTCAGATTCAGGAGTGGACGCACCGAGATGAGGAATAGCGATAACGCCATCTACATCAAGAAGTTCATCGGTCGGGAAATCGGTCACATAGGAAGCAACCTTTCCGGACTCAAGAGCGACCTTGATGTCTTCGGAATTTACAAGACCTGCACGAGAGAAGTTAAGAATACGAACACCGTTCTTCATCTTGGCAATAGAATCTGAATTGATAAGGTTCTTGGTAGAATCAAGAAGCGGAACATGAACGGTAATGTAATCGCACTGTTCGAAAATTTCTTTAATATCGTAGATATGAACAGCGTTGTGTGTAAGGTTCCAAGCGGAATTTACCGACAGATAGGGGTCATAACCATAAACGGTCATACCAAGGTGGTTAGCGGCATTGGCAACCAAAACACCGATTGCGCCCAAACCGATAACGCCGAGTTTTTTGCCCTTAAGTTCAGGACCTGCGAAAGCACCCTTGCCTTTTTCAACAAGTTTACCTACTGCCTCACCCTCACCCTTGAGAGTCTTTGCCCACTCAATAGCGCTGATAACACGGCGGGAACCGATAAGCATACCGGCAATAACAAGTTCTTTAACAGCATTTGCATTTGCACCGGGGGTATTGAAAACAACAATACCGTTTTCAGAACAACGCTCTATCGGGATATTGTTTGTACCTGCACCAGCACGGGCGATAGCCTTAAGACTTTCGGGAAATTCAACATCGTGAAGAGCGGCAGAACGAACAATAGCGCCGTCTGCATTTTCGACCTCGTCACCGATGGTATACTTGTCATCGAATACTTCGAGACCGCTTTTGGAAATTTTGTTGTAAGTTTTTATCTTATACATTATGCATTCTCCTCTTCAAACTTCTTCATAAACTCAACGAGTTTTTCAAC
>JAZOBW010000115.1:0-5086 GCA_045596185.1 Acutalibacteraceae bacterium
ATAAGAAAAACCGACTGTAATAAAGCACTGAAAATCAGCGAAAAAAATGCGATGTATTTTGTTTCTTTAATAACTGTTGGGTCAATTTTTTTCATTGAAAACTCCTATAAAAGCGAAAAAAGAATTGTAAAAAATTGTATAATATATTTATAAACTATTTTACCATCTAAAGATAATATTGTCAATTAGTAACAAAATATTTATATATAAATTTTATTGTAAATATATTATAACAAAACAAAACGACCGATAATCGGTCGTTTTGTAAAATCAGTTCATAGGAACCAAAATCATTCGATTGTTTTCTATTCTGTCACCGGTTATATCGTTTATCTCCTTTATCTCTGCCACACTTGCACAATAATTTCGCGCAATATCCCATATAAGTTCTCCGTTAGACGCAAAATATATGGTCATAGCGCCGCGGTCTTTTTTGGCGACTTTATGTTTTTCGTCTACCGAAAGTTCAACAATAAGCGGCAACGGATTACACTCATATACAGAAGCATTTATTGTTAGTTCCACCCTTAATTCCATACTTTCGGATGTGGTAAGGGTAAAATTAACATTATTTACATCAATTTGTGGTTCGCAATAGGCACTTTCGCAATCACAATCAATAGGTTTACGGTATTCGAATGGAATCTGACGTTCAAAGAAAACCGGCTCGCCGTCACAATTTGCTGCAATTATGAATGCAAACACAGAACCCACAACACTAAGATTTCCTTTTGTAGCACGAACAGAATCTTTCTTTACATCACACCATAAATCGATTATAGAAGAAATTGATTCATCGTTAAATTCAATGCTTTTTTTACAACTGAATGTATCACAGATACTATTGCTTATCTTGCTGAAATTGATTTCATTTCTAGTTATGTTTGCTTCATATTTTCTCGAATAAGCATCCAAAACAACATCAAGGTCATTGTTACAATAACTATCGCAACAGATCAGAAGTTTTGCATTTAGTGTAAAACTTCTGCAATCGCCAGTTGCACTCACCCTTGGTTTCAGTTCTAAATGGGCAATCTGAACTGTTGCATCGCACTCACATTCTTCGGTAATGTTTTCTATTTCAAGTATTTGACTAAACGGTATAGTCGCCCTCACCGACTGCGGTTCACCCTTTTCCGTACAATATAGCGTTCTGACAAGAAATTCACCTTTTATCATAACCTTACCGTTAAGTATTTTACATTCTTTAACTGCGGTTGCGGTATCGTATCGTATGAGTGAACGAATCGGTAACTGCCCCTGACCAATCTCTATTTCCTCTTCCAAAAGCAGATATTTTTCTGCGGTACCCATCGGTGAAGTGGCAGGTGCAACACCTCTTAAAAGTTCTACATTCTCGTCATCAACATCGGCAATAACCTCGGTGCATCTTCGTTTCTTTAAGGATACACTGATACCTATAGCACCGTGAATATCAATTTTTCGGCTTGTAACCGCCCTACAATTAACATATTCGCATTTTGTGTTGCAGCAGATGTTACAACCATCTGTTTCAACCGCCGTTTCAAATGTTTTACTGAAAGGATACTGATATTCATAGGAAGAAAGTCTACAGTCGTTATCTGCATAAATTACGGTAATTGTAACACATCCGTCAAGAGTAACACTTCTACCGTTTATTCCCTTTGCAGAAATTCTTGAAACAGCACGACATTTAAGAATTTTTCTAATATCCGAGCAGTAGTCCGGTAGTGTGAAATCCACATCAATCGGCACCTCTGCCGCATCACTGAATACCGTATCCAGTGCAAATACAGGGGTTTTCAACTTTTTCTCTTCCATAATTATAACACACTCCATACACTTTTTATTTAATTGTATGCGCGTATTTTTTTGTATATGCAAAAACCCGACCTATAGGTCGGGTTTCAGATTATTCAAGTTCAAAGGCTCCTGTATACAATTGATAATATGTGCCTCTCTGTTCTATAAGATCTTCGTGAGTTCCACGCTCAATTACTCTGCCGTGATCCAACACCATAATAACATCGGAATTTTTAACCGTTGAAAGTCGGTGTGCAATTACAAATACCGTTCTGCCCTCCATAAGCTTTTCCATACCGCGCTGAACAATAGATTCAGTACGGGTATCAATTGATGAAGTGGCCTCATCCAATATCATAACCGGAGGATCGGCAACCGCCGCACGTGCAATTGCGATAAGTTGACGCTGTCCTTGTGAAAGGTTTGAACCATTATTTGACAGTTCGGTATCATAACCATTGGGCAGTCGCAGAATAAAATCTTCTGCACCGGCAAGTCTTGCTGCAGTTGCACATTCCTCATCGGTAGCATCAAGTCTGCCATAACGTATATTTTCCATAACCGTTCCGGTGAATAGGTTTGTTTCCTGAAGAACAATGCCTAAAGAACGGCGCAGGTCAGACTTTTTGATCTTGTTGATATTTATACCGTCATATCTAATTTTTCCGTCTGCAATATCATAAAATCGGTTTATAAGATTTGTAATCGTAGTTTTACCCGCACCGGTAGCACCAACAAAGGCAATCTGTTGTCCGGGTTTGGCATAAACCGATACATCATGCAGCACGGGTTTATCTTCAACATATCCGAAATCAACATTATTCAGTTGAACATCACCGGCAAGTGGTATATAGGTTACGCTGCCGTCCGATTTATGTGGATGTTTCCACGCCCATTTTCCGGTACGCTTATCACTTTCGGTAATATTACCGTTTTCATCAATAACAGCATTAACAAGTGTTACATAACCATCGTCGGTTTCAGGTTTCTCATCCATTACCTCAAAAACGCGACTAGCACCTGCAAGTGCCATTACAAGTGAGTTAATTTGTTGCGATACCTGATTTATATTACCCGTGCACTGCTTTGTCATATTAAGAAATGGTATAACAATACTTAGTTCAAACGCCATACCCGAAATGCTGAAGTTTTTAGCACCCGATATTAGGAAAAGACCGCCCACAGTGGCAACTACAACATACAAAATATTACCAATATTCTGTATTATCGGGCCAAGACAGTTAGCATAGGCATGTGCCTTAAAAGCATCTTGAAACAACACATTATTTATTTCATCAAAATCTTTTTGTGACTGTTTTTCATGGCAAAAAACTTTGACCACTTTCTGCCCGTTCATTGTTTCCTGAACATAGCCTTCTGTTTTTCCGATTGCTTTTTGCTGACGTATAAAAAATTTCGCAGAACCGCCGCCAACGTTTTTGGAAACGAATATCATTATTGCTACACCGCAAAGTACTACAAGGGTCATCCAAACGCTGTAATACAACATTATCGACAGCACACTTACAACAATAACACTTGCCTGTAAAAGCGAAGGAAGCGACTGAGAAACCAACTGACGCAGTGTATCGATATCGTTAGTATAATGACTCATAATATCGCCATGCTTTTTGGTATCGAAATATTTTATCGGAAGATTCTGCATTCCGTCAAACATAGTGCAGCGCAACTTACTTAAAAAGCCTTGAGTAATATAAGCCATCGATTGTGTCTGCACCGTAATTGCAATAATTGAAACACAGTACAAACCAATCAAAATAAATATCTTTGGTAAAATTTCAGCGCTGGCAGATGCCCAATCACCCGTTTGATACCATTGTTCTATATCGGCGATTATCCGTTGCTGAAAAATTGCAGGAAGCGCCGCAGTAACGGCGGAAAAAACAATACAAAAGCAAGTAAGGGGCAGAAGAACAGGATAGTAAGAAAACAACATCTTGAAAATTCTTACCAGCGCTTTAGGATTCATTTTCGGCTTTGCACGAAGATTAGGATTATTCTTCATTTCCCTCACCTCCCTTTATCTGCTGTTCATATACTTCGCGGTATATTTCATTGTTTTCAAGCAACTGTGAGTGTGTTCCGATACCGCAAATCTTGCCGTTATCCATAACAATTATCATATCTGCATCCTGTACCGATGATATTCGCTGTGCAATTATTATCTTGGTTGTATCAGGAATGTAATTTCTGAACTCCCTTTGAATAAGCGCATCGGTTTTAGTATCCACAGCACTTGTAGAGTCGTCAAGTATAAGTATCTTCGGCTTTTTCAAAAGTGCACGGGCAATACAAAGGCGTTGTTTCTGACCGCCCGAAACATTGGTGCCTCCCTGCTCAATATAGGTATCATATCCGTCAGGAAAAGAACGAACGAAATCATCTGCTTGTGCAATTTTACAGGCATTAATTATTTCATCATCAGTTGCATTTTCATTACCCCAACGAAGATTATCCTTGATTGTTCCGGAAAAAAGGAGATTCTTTTGCAATACCATAGCAACACTATCGCGCAGAACAGAAATATCGTATTTTTTTACATCAACACCGCCAACACAAAGTTTTCCTTCTGTTACATCATATAGCCGCGGTATCAACTGCACAAGTGTTGTTTTGCTGGAACCAGTACCACCGATAATACCAACAGTCATACCCGATTTGATGTAAAGATCTACCCCGGAAAGTGCATATTCTTTTCCGTATTTTGAATATTTGAACGATACATTTTCAAAAACAATATCACCGTTTTCAACATTCATAACGGGATTTGAAGGATTGGTAATAGATGGTGTTTCATCAAGAATTTCACAAATTCGCTTTGCCGATTCTGCAGACATTGTTATCATTACATATATCATCGACAACATCATCAGCGACATCAGAATCTGCATACCGTAGGTAAGCATTGCCGATATCTGACCTACATCAATAATATTTCCTTGACCTTGAATGGTAAGTTTTGAACCAACCCATAGAACAAATATCATATTAAAATAAAGACAAATCTGCATAAGCGGTGTGTTGCAAGCAACAATTCGCTCTGCCTTTGTAAAATCGCTGCAGATATCATCGGCCGCCACGCGAAACTTCTTCTTTTCATATTCTTCGCGTGAAAAGCCCTTAACAACACGCATACCGCGAACATTTTCTTCAATCGATTCATTCAATCGGTCATACTTTCTGAAAACCCTTCGGAATGCAGGCATAGCTTTTTTAGCAATAATTAGCAGGCCTGCAATCAGTACGGGAACTACAACAACAAATGTTGTTGCAAGTGCAC
>JAZOBW010000116.1:0-3632 GCA_045596185.1 Acutalibacteraceae bacterium
AATCACAGAATGGATTATGCTTGCGGCTATCGTTCTTTATATGATTATGATGCTCCTGATCGGTGTTTCAACATCTAAAAAGAACAAAACCTCGAGCGACTTTTATCTCGGTGGACGAAAATTGGGTCCGTTAGTCACGGCGATGAGTGCCGAAGCATCTGATATGAGCAGTTGGTTGCTTATGGGTCTTCCCGCAGTTGCTATGATGGGCGGTCTTGCAGAGGCAAGCTGGACTGCTATCGGTCTTGCAATAGGTACATATCTTAACTGGTTATTTGTTGCAAAGCGCATACGAATTTACAGTCAACGTATTGATGCTTTCACCCTTCCGGAATTCTTTTCTAAACGTTTTGGCGGCAGTAAAGCGCTTACCTGTGTTGCCGCACTGATTATTATCGTTTTCTTCATTCCATATACCGCATCCGGTTTCGCCGCATGCGGAAAACTGTTTGGCAGTCTTTTCGGAATCGACTATGTACTTGCAATGGTTATAAGTGCCGTTGTTATCGTACTTTACTGTACTCTCGGCGGTTTCCTTGCCGCTTCCACTACCGACTTTATTCAGAGCATATTTATGACCATTGCTTTGTTCGTCGTTGTAGGATTTACTGAGGGCTTTGTTGGCGGTTTTGACAATGTTTTCGCGAATGTAAAAAATCTTGACGGATTCCTTGACCTTTTCAAAGGTCATAGTGTTGCAGCCGGTCAGGCTACCAGTTACGGCGCTCTCCCCGTTGCATCAACACTTGCGTGGGGTCTCGGATACTTCGGTATGCCCCATATTCTTCTCCGCTTTATGGCAATAGAAGATAAGAACAAACTTAAGTTATCCCGCCGTGTTGCATCCGTTTGGGTAGTTATTTCTATGGCGGTTGCCATTCTTATCGGCGTTGTTGGTTATTCACTTATGCAGAAAGGTGTTCTCCCCACCTATGCTGATGCTTCTGCTGCAGAAACAATCATTGTTGATATTTCTAAATTCTTAAGCAAATACGGTTTTGTTGCCGCTTTTGCTGCCGGTCTTATCCTTTCTGGTATTCTGGCATCTACTATGTCTACAGCAGACAGCCAACTGCTTGCCGCTGCATCTTCCATATCGCAGAATCTTCTTCAGGAAACATTTGGAATCAGACTCTCACAGAAGGTTTCTATGATTCTTGCAAGAGTTGCTGTTATCACAATTTCGATTATTGCGATATTCCTTGCACTTAACCCCAACAGTTCGGTATTCCGCATCGTTTCTTTTGCTTGGGCAGGTTTCGGTGCAACATTTGCGCCCGTTGTTCTGTGCGCACTCTTCTGGAGACGCACCAACAAGATCGGTGCTATTGCAGGTATGATTACCGGCGGAGTTATGGTATTCCTTTGGAAATTCCTTGTCCGTGCCAACTTCGCAGGAACCATTCTTGATATTTATGAACTGCTTCCCGCATTTATTCTTGCTCTTATCGTTATTGTTGTTGTAAGTCTTCTTACAAAGGCTCCCGATAAAGAGGTTACCGATGTGTTTGACGAGGTCAAAGCATCACGCTGATAACACAACACCCCCGACGGTCTGTCGGGGGTTATTTCTATGAGGTGATTACTATCAAAAAGATTATACTTACCGTTATTTGCTTTATTTTTCTGCTTTGCGGATGCAGTGATGCCGATACAGTATCATCACCACCGATTACGGTAAAAATGCCAAAAGACAATACTGTAAACGGTTATCGCAACAAAAGTACCGTATCTTCGTCTTCGGCAGTAATATCACAGAATGATAATGACCAATATATCCTATACTATGCCAATACAAATTCTAAAACCTTTCATTTTAGTTCCTGCAAATCAGCACAAAAAATTTTGAACAAAAATCTTTATATAACAGAATTCCGCGACGAGCTAACCGAGCAGGGTTACTCACCTTGCAGTATATGTAATCCGTAAGATAGCATAACAAAAGCCGATATGTCTTTTCGACATATCGGCTTTATTCTTTTTAGAAATATATTACTTATTAAGTGCGATAACATTTGCAACGATTGCAAGAATGAAGAAGAGAATTGCAATATACTTGGTAATACTTGCAAGACGTGCATCAATGGTTCTTGCCTTATTCTTGGAAAGGAAGGTATCAGCACCACCGGAAATTGCGCCGTTGATGCCCGAACGGTGACCCTGCTGAAGCAGAACAACACCTATAATAATAAGAGATACGATAATTACTGCTATACCTAAAATAATTTCCCAAACACTCATTTATTTAACCTCCATATTTTGAAACGGGACAAATGCCCCTGAATATCCAGTGAAATATATCATACCACATCACAAAGCATTTTGCAACATATTTTTTCAAAAAATATAATTATTTTCCACACGAAGGACAACCACCGAAAAGCAGGTCGATATTTAAGGTACGCTCATCCTTGTTTTTAATAAAACCGAGTTTTTCAAACAACCCTTCAGGAGCAGATTCGGCATATCTTGCATCCATAGCGCTGATATTTGCTGCAACATGAAGTGCACTGCGTAAAACTCCGTCCGCCATCATTATATCATCACGGGGAGTAAGTTCCAGTACGGTGATACCCTTATTGTCAAGTTCATAAAGACAATAACCGAGAATTTCCTCCCTATCCTTTGCTATAACACAACCCGATTTCTCGGTGATAACCATACCGAACTGTGTAAAAACAGTGGCTAATTCCTCTGCTGAATTGCAGGGTAATACAGTAATCATATCTTTTCTTCCTTTTCTTTTGAGATATTTTCAAGGCGTTGCATTTCCCTTGCATTAAGTTCTCGCCACGAACCGGGTGGCAGCATACCAAGTTTTACACCGGCAATTTCAGTGCGTTTAAGCCTTATAACCTCAAGTCCGACCGCCTCACACATACGTCGTATCTGGCGGTTACGGCCCTCATGTATCACAAAACCAAGCACGGTGCGGTCGTTCTTGCGTTCCATAACATACACATCACATGGCAATACCTTTCGACCATCAAGTATGATACCACCCGAAGAAAGGCGCTCTATCTGCTCATCGTCTACCTGACCGGAAACTGTTACGCGATAGGTCTTATTTACATGACTGGACGGATGGGTAAGTACATTTGCAAGTTCACCATCATTAGTCATAATAAGAAGTCCTTCGGAATTACGGTCAAGTCGACCTACAGGAAAAACTTTCACGCCGACATCGCGCACAAGGTCGTTTACGCATTTGCGCTCCTGTTCATCCCTCATAGTGGTAACAAAACCGCGCGGCTTATGAAGCATAATATATACCTTCTGAGTAACGGCCACAACCGTTTTTCCCCTTACGGTAACCTTATCTCTTTTAGGATCGACCTTGTCACCCAATGATGCGACCCTACCGTTTACCCTTACCTTTCCTTCTGCGATAAGTTCCTCGGCCTTACGGCGAGATGCGACACCACATTCGGAAAGATGTTTTTGAAGTCTTATTTTTGAAGTTTTCATTTTAATCTCCTATACAAAGAGTGCAAATACAAATCAGATTTTGGAATATAGATATATTAAACACAGGATAATATGTATTTGAACAAGGCAATAAAAGATTGCTTTTTCTCTGTTTTTTCTATCGATACACTATGAGCCGCAACCACAGGTTTTGTAGAAATAAG
>JAZOBW010000117.1:0-11127 GCA_045596185.1 Acutalibacteraceae bacterium
AAAGGTGATTGTTACCCTTTACAGCGATGGCTCTGTAGAGGTACAGGATTTCGGCCGCGGTGCGCCGGTAGACTATAATAACAGGGAGCAAAGATACAACTGGGAACTGCTTTTCTGTGAACTGTATGCAGGCGGTAAGTACAAGACCAACGAGGGTGATAACTACGAATATTCGGTTGGTCTTAACGGATTGGGCCTTTGTTCAACACAGTATGCATCCGAATATATGGATGTTGAGATAAAGCGAGACGGATTTAAGTACAACCTTCATTTTGAAAAGGGCGAAAATATCGGAGGTCTGAAAAAGGAACCTTATTCGGGCAGAGACACCGGTACAAAGACAAAATGGAAACCCGATATCGAAGTGTTCACCGATATAAACATTCCCCGTGAGTATTTTCTGGATACCTTGAAAAGACAGGCTATAGTAAACGATGGTATTCTGTTTGTATTCCGTGAACAGCAGGGCGCCCGTTTTGTGCAGACCGAGATATCATACGAAAACGGCATCAGGGATTATATCACCGAATATACCGAGGATAACCGTTTGACCTCTATTCAGGTTTGGAATACCGAACGCAGAGGCCGCGACCGTGCCGATATGCCGGAATATAAGGTTAAGATAAATGCCGCCTTATGCTTTTCGAACACACGAACATTAAAGGAATACTATCACAATTCCAGTTGGCTTGAACACGGCGGTTCTCCCGAAAAGGCTGTCCGCAACGCATTTGTATATCAGATAGACGCCTATATCAAACAGACTAACAAGTATAAATCAAACGAATCTAAGATAACCTTTACAGATGTAGAGGAATGTCTTGCGCTGGTTGTATCATCGTTTTCTACACAGACATCGTATGAAAATCAGACCAAGAAGTCTATCACTAACAAGTTTATAGCCGAGGCTATGACTGACTTTTTCCGCCATCAGTTAGAGGTCTATTTCATTGAAAATAAGGCAGAGGCAGACAAAATAGCCGATCAGGTGCTTGTAAACAAGCGCAGCCGCGAACGCAGCGAACGTGAGCGAATAAATCTTAAAAAGACACTTTCAACCAGCAACTCTATGGTGGATAGAGTGCAGAAGTTTGTTGATTGCCGCAGCCGTGATGCTAATGAGCGTGAACTGTATATTGTTGAGGGTGATTCGGCTCTCGGCTCCTGTAAACTTGCCCGAGATGCCGCTTTTCAGGCAATAATGCCGGTAAGGGGTAAGATACTTAACTGTCTTAAAGCAGAGTACGATAAGATATTCAAAAGCGAGATAATAACCGACCTTCTTAAGGTGCTCGGTTGCGGTGTAGAGGTAAAATCGAAAGCAAACAAATCACTTTCAAACTTTGATATATCCAATCTTCGCTGGAATAAGATAATAATATGTACCGATGCCGATGTAGATGGTTTCCATATCCGCACACTTATTCTCACGATGATATACCGTCTTATGCCCACACTTATTCAGGAAGGCAAGGTGTATATTGCGGAAACCCCACTTTACGAGATAAACACCAAGGATAGGACATATTTTGCCTACGATGAAAAAGAAAAGCAGGATATAATGAAGGAAATCGGCGATGAAAAGTGCAGTATTCAGCGTTCAAAAGGACTTGGTGAAAACCAGCCGGATATGATGAATCTTACCACTATGAATCCCACCACGCGCCGACTTATCAAGATAATGCCCGAAGAGGCACAGCTAACAAGTGATATGTTTGATCTGCTTCTTGGCGATAATCTTGCAGGTCGAAAGGAATACATTTCCGAAAATGGCTATCTTTATATGGAAGAAGCCGATATCAGTTAATAATTATCAGCATTTAAGGAGAAAAAATAATGGCTCCAAGAAAGAAAAAAGAAACGGCACCTGCCAAAAAACGAATTGAATCCAATGCCTATATTGCGGGTGCAGGTTCAATTGTTGACCAGCAGGTTACCGAAACGCTTAAAACTAATTTTATGCCCTATGCGATGAGCGTTATCGTTTCCCGTGCCATTCCCGAAATAGACGGGTTCAAGCCCTCGCACAGAAAGTTACTTTACACAATGTATAATATGGGGCTTTTGAAGGGCTCTACAATAAAATCGGCAAATATTGTGGGTAGAACTATGCAACTGAATCCCCACGGCGATGCCGCCATATATGATACTATGGTGCGTTTGTCGGAAGGACACGCCGCACTACTGCATCCCTTTGTTGCATCAAAGGGAAGTTTCGGTAAGGCATATTCACGTGATATGCAGTGTGCCGCCGCCCGATATACCGAGGCAAAACTTGCCCCCATTTCGGAGGAACTTTTCAAGGATATTGATGAAAACACCGTTGATTTCGTTGATAACTACGATGCTTCGATGAAGGAACCAAAACTGCTGCCCGTAACATTCCCCACCATTCTTGTCAATTCAAATATGGGTATTGCAGCAGGTATGGCAAGTTCTATTTGTTCTTTTAATCTTCGCGAGGTCTGTGAAACTACCATTGCGCTTATTTCGGACGATGATGCCGTTATAAGCGATACCTTGATAGCACCCGATTTTCCGATAGGCGGCGAACTTATATATAACCGCAGCGAAATCGAAAAGATATACGAAACGGGCAGGGGCAGTTTCAGTATCAGGGGAACCTACACCTTTGATAAATCGAATAACTGTATAGATATAAAGGAAATACCGCCCAGCACCACAAGTGAGGCAATAATTGAAAAGGTTATCGATCTTGTAAAGGCAAAGAAAATAGTAGAGATAAACGATATCCGTGACGAAACCGACCTTGATGGTCTTAAGATAACCATCGATCTTAAGCGCGGTGCGGACCCCGATAAACTTATCAAAAAACTTTATAAGATGACACCTTTGCAGGACAGTTTTTCCTGCAACTTCAATGTTCTTATAGCCGATACACCCCGTGTTATGGGTATAAGGGAGATTCTGACCGAGTGGATAGCCTACCGTTATGGCTGTGTTCGCCGTCGAATCTATTACAGACTTGAAAAGGCACAGGAAAGACTGCATAGGCTTAAAGGTATGGAGAAAATACTTCTCGATATCGATAAGGCAGTCAAGATAGTAAGGGATACCGAGTCGGAAAAGGATGTTGTTCCAAATCTTATGATAGGGTTCGGTATTGATGAAATTCAGGCGGAATATGTTGCAGAAATAAAACTTCGCCATCTTAACCGCGAGTATATTCTTAAGCGTATCGAAGCGGTAGAAACGCTTGAAAAGGAAATTGCACAACTTGAAAAAACGGTTAATTCGCGTTCTGCAATAAATAAGATAATTGTCGGTGAACTTAAAGAGGTTGCCGCCAAGTACGGTAAGGACCGTTGCACAAGGATAGTCAGTGCTTCGCAGGAATCGGAAGAGGATATTATAGAGGTTGATAATTCACCCGTGACCTTATTCTTCACTAAAGACGGTTATTTCAAGAAGATAACGCCCCAGTCGCTCAGAATGAGCGGTGAACAAAAACTTAAAGAGGGCGATGAACTTGTACAGACGGTAGAATCTACAAATGCCGCAGAACTGCTGTTCTTTACCAATAAGGCACAGGTATATAAATGTCGTGTTGCCGATTTTGCAGACGGCAAGGCAAGTGTTCTGGGCGACTATGTCGCCGGAAAACTCGGTTTTGACGAGGGCGAAAACGCCGTATATATGGTCAATACCCACGATTATTCGGGCTTTATGCTTTTCGTGTTTGATAACGGCCGGGTGGCGCGCGTACCGCTTTCTTCTTATGCTACAAAGACCAACCGCAAAAAACTTATCGGTGCTTACTGTGAAAAGTTTACACTTCATACAGTGCTTCACCTGACCGACGAACAAGATGTTCTTTTCAGGTCTACAAATGGCAGGATGTTGCTTGTGAACACAGCATCGGTACCGGCAAAGACAACACGCAATAACGGTGGTGTCGCTGTTATGACCCAGAAGAAGGGACAGCGCATCTATACTGCCGAACCGTATGTAAGCGGAAGTCTTGAAAGCGAACATCGCTATCGTACCAAGAACTTGCCTGCCGCAGGCGCCCTTAAACCTGCATCTACAGCGCAACAGGCGAAACTTGATATATAAATATAAAAAAGACCGCCCAAAGTGTGTGAAAAACAACAATTCGAGCGGTTTGTCCGCCCGAATTGCAAACGCCTTTATCCGTGGCTGACATTTATATTATGTAATAATTTCAACTTGATTATTCAGGAAATTTTTTCTATTCGGAGTGAAAAATATGAACAGAGAATTAGCAAAACAGTACGATCCCAAAGACGTTGAGGACCGCATATATCGTATGTGGCTTGACGGAAAATATTTCCACGCCAAGCGTGAGGAAAACAAGCCTACCTACACCATCGTTATTCCGCCCCCCAACATTACGGGTCAACTCCATATGGGACATGCCCTTGACAATACCCTGCAGGATATTCTTATCCGATTTAAGCGTATGCAGGGTTATGATACCCTCTGGCTGCCCGGAACCGACCACGCATCTATCGCTACCGAGGCAAAGATAGTAGAGGCTATGCGCAAGGAGGGCGTTACCAAGGATGATATCGGTCGTGACGGATTCCTTGAACGCGCATGGGCGTGGAAAGAGCAGTACGGCGGCAGGATAATAGAGCAACTTAAAAAGATGGGTTCTTCCTGCGACTGGGACCGTGAGCGCTTTACTATGGACGAGGGCTGTTCAAAGGCAGTAAGAGAGGTATTTGTAAATCTTTACGAAAAG
The DNA here is from genome assembly GCA_045596185.1 of Acutalibacteraceae bacterium. GTDB lineage: Bacteria > Bacillota > Clostridia > Oscillospirales > Acutalibacteraceae > UBA737. Next base: position 4,730 of record JAZOBW010000117.1, read on the forward strand.
GGACTCATCTACCGTGGTGAACGCATCATAAACTGGTGTCCCCATTGTCTTACATCTATATCCGATGCAGAGGTCGAGTACGAGGAACAGGCAGGTCATTTTTGGCATCTGCGCTATCCTTTTGCAGACGGCAGCGGATATCTTGAACTTGCCACCACCCGTCCCGAAACACTTTTAGGTGATACTGCCGTTGCAGTAAACCCCAACGACGAGCGTTACAAGGATATTATCGGTAAAACGCTTATTCTTCCTATTGTTCATCGTGAAATCCCGGTTGTCGCAGATGATTATGTTGAGATAGAGTTCGGTACCGGTGTTGTTAAGATAACACCGGCACACGACCCGAACGACTTCGAGGTTGGACTTCGCCACAACCTGCCGGTCATCAATGTTATGACCGACGATGCCAAGATAGTAGATGACTATCCCAAGTATGCCGGTATGGACAGATACGAGGCAAGAAAGGCAATCGTTGCCGATCTTGAAGCCGAGGGCGCTCTTGTTAAGATAGAGGACTACACCCACAATGTCGGCACCTGCTATCGTTGTTCAACTACCGTTGAACCGCGCGTTTCCAAGCAGTGGTTTGTAAAGATGAAACCCCTTGCAACACCTGCTATCGATGCCGTTAAGAACGGTGAAACAAAGTTCGTTCCGCGCCGTTTTGAAAAGATATATTTCCATTGGCTTGAGAATATCCGTGACTGGTGTATCTCCCGTCAACTTTGGTGGGGACACCGCATCCCTGCTTGGTATTGCGAGGAATGTGGCGAGATAACCGTTTCCAAGGAAGATGCAAAGTGCTGTGCACACTGCGGCAGCGAAAAGATACATCAGGATAACGATACGCTTGACACCTGGTTTTCTTCCGCTCTTTGGCCCTTCTCTACACTCGGTTGGCCCGATGATGCCGAAGATCTTAAACACTACTATCCCACAAATACTTTGGTTACCGGATATGATATAATTCCTTTCTGGGTAATGCGTATGATGTTCTCGGGTATAGAGCATACCGGTCAGGTTCCCTTCGATACCGTTCTTATCCACGGTCTTGTAAGAGACAGTCAGGGTAGAAAGATGTCTAAATCCTTGGGTAACGGCGTAGATCCGCTGGAGGTTATCGATCGGTTTGGCGCCGATGCATTGCGTTTCTCACTTGCAACCGGAAATAGCCCCGGAAACGATATGCGCTATATCGAGGAACGTGTTGAGGCAAGCCGAAACTTTGCAAATAAAATTTGGAATGCGGCAAGATTCATTCTTATGAATCTCAAGTCCGAGCAGGAACTTTCTTTTGAAATAGATGACCTTGCACTTGAGGATAAATGGATACTTTCTAAATTCAATACTCTTGCCGCAGATGTTACCGAAAATCTTGACCGCTATGAACTTGGTATGGCGGTACAGAAACTTTATGATTTTATATGGGATGTATTCTGCGATTGGTATATCGAGATATGCAAATCCCGTCTGGGCGGCGATGATGAAAAGGCGGCCGATACTGCACGTGCCGTGCTTATATATGTGTTTAACGGCACACTGGCACTGCTGCATCCCTTTATGCCCTTTATAACCGAGGAAATCTGGCAGTCTATGCCTCATTCGGGCGAGGCGCTTATGGTATGCAAGTGGCCTGAATACAATGAGAAATTCAACTTCTCTGCAGAAGAAACCGCATTCGAGCGCATTATGGCGGTAATTAAGGCTGTAAGAAACCGCCGTGCGGAGATGGGCGTTGCACCTTCAAGAAAGGCAAAGGTATGCATTACAACACCCTTTGCAGACGATTTTGGTGCAGGCGTTTCCTATATCTGCCGTCTTGCCTCTGCTTCCGAGGTCGAAATAGGTGATAGTTTCGAAACCGAAGGCGCTGTTCGTGTTGTTACCGATGCGGCAACCGTTTATATGCCGATGAAGGAACTGGTCGATATCGAGGCTGAACTTGACCGCCTTGAAAAAGACAAGGCAAAGGCACTTGCAGATAAGGAATTTTTCGAAAAGAAACTTAACAATGCAGGATTCGTTGCAAAGGCACCTGCCGCCGTTGTTGAACAGCAGCGTCAGGGACTTGAAAAGGTTCTTGATCGTCTGAAGATGATAGATGATAGCATAAACGAAATTAAAAATATGAAATAATTAATACCAAAGGGAGGGCTTATAGCGTCCTCCCTTAAGTAGTTTTCGGTGGTGAGCAAATGAACTATAGCGAAGCAATTGAATATATACATTCGCTTGGAAAGTTTTCGCATACAGCAGGTCTTGAGCGCATAAAACAGGTGCTTGATATCCTTAAAAAACCGCAGAACGATTTTCCGGCTGTGCATATTGCCGGAACCAATGCAAAGGGTTCAGTATGCAGTATGATAGCATCGGTGTTCCAAACTTCGGGGCTTAAAACGGGGCTTTTTGTTTCTCCGTTTATTACCAGATTTAATGAACGTATACAGATAAACAGCGTTCCTATTCCCGATGCCGTACTTGCACAACTTACCGATGAGGTAAAAAACACAGGTGTTCCTCTTTGCGAGTTTGAGTTTATAACGGCGGTATGTTTTCTCTATTTTTCAAGGGAAAAATGTGATGTTGCCGTAATTGAAACGGGGCTTGGCGGCAGACTTGACCCCACCAATGCCCTCGAAAACACGGCAGTGGCGGTTATAACAAAGATAGGTCTTGACCATACGGCGATACTCGGCACAACTATTGGTGAGATCGCCGCAGAAAAATGCGGAATAATAAAGGGCTGTGTTACGGTCAGCAATCCCTGCCAACTGCCTGAAGCAGAGCAGATCGTAAAAAAATATGCAAAAAACCTTGTAATTCCGGATATGTCTCAACTCAGCGTTTTGAAAAGTGATATTTCGGGCAACTGTTTTATTTATAAGGGAGAACGGTATAATACACGGCTGGTCGGCGATTTTCAGATAGAAAATGCTCTCACCGCTATAGAGGCGGTAATCCACAGCGGTTTTGAAATTTCAAAACGGGATATTGCCGAAGGAATACAAAATGCATTTATTCCTGCCAGAATAGAATGTCTGTGCAGGGAACCTGTAGTGGTTATAGACGGCGCTCACAATCCAGATGCTGCGCAGGTGTTAAGCCGATTTATGAAACCTTTTAGCGGAAAGATAACTGCTGTTTTCGGTGCTATGCAGGATAAGGATTTTATAGGTGTTATGCAAAAAACATTTCCCTTGTGCGAAAGGGTGATAACCGTAAGTGCGGCGGATATACCCCGTGCTGTATCGGCGGGCTCCCTTGCCGAGATTGCAGGCAGATACTGCGATAATGTTTCGGCTGCAGAAGGTATAGAACAGGCGCTGAATACTGCATTAAACAGCGGTAATGCCGTGTTCATATTCGGTTCTCTTTATCTTGCCGCCGCCGCAAAGCAGATAATTACAAAAGAAAATTAAATTCGACTTCGCAATGCGACAGTCTTTTCAGGGACAAGCCTTTATTATTATAGAGGCTTGTCTTTTTATTTTTGTATATTGTGAGGCTTTATTTTATGTCAGTAGAAATTATTGTTAAGGGCGAGGTAGTTACCGCAACACTTGCCGGAGAACTCGACCATCATACCGCCGCCGGTATGCGCCGTGCTATAGACGAGGCGGTAGAAATGAATATGCCGTCGTTACTGGTGCTGGATTTTACCGGAATAACTTTTATGGACAGTTCCGGAATAGGTCTGGTAATGGGTAGATATCGCAATCTGCAGCGCAGCGGTGCAAAACTGCATATAACCGGTATGTCGCCGCAGATAAAAAAGGTGATGAAACTTGCAGGGATAGGTCGCCTTGCTACAATGGATAACGATGAAACGGGGGTATAAAAATGAAGATAATCAATAAATTTACTATGACGGTGCTGTCACGTTCGGCTAATGAAAGTTTTGCCCGTACTGCTGTTGCGGCATTTGCAGCGCAACTTGATCCCACTCTGGAAGAAATAGGTGATATTAAAACCGCTGTATCCGAAGCGGTTACCAACTGTATTGTTCACGCCTACCGTGAGGGTATCGGAAAAATCTACATAACCTGCGATATCCTTGAAGACCGCACTTTAAGGATAAAAATACGTGATTGCGGATGCGGTATTGCGGATATCGAACAGGCGATGCAACCACTTTTTTCAACCATCGGAAACGAACGCGCGGGACTGGGATTTGCTGTTATGCAAAGTTTTACCGACCGCATAAAGGTTCGTTCGAAGGTGGGCAAAGGCACCACCGTAACACTGCTTAAAAATATAAAGCAACGCTACAATGTCAATGCTTGAAAACCGCACCGAACGAGATCGTTTCGTTGAAAGCAACCTGCGGTTGGTTCATTCTCTGTGCAAACGGTTTTCGGGTCGGGGCATAGAATATGACGACCTGTATCAGGCGGGCTGTATGGGGCTTGTGAAGGCGGTAGATGCTTTTGATGAAACGCGGGGACTTTGTTTTTCCACCTATGCCGTACCTGTGATTATGGGGGAGATCCGCCGCCTCTTTCGCGACGGCGGCACCGTTAAGGTGTCACGTGGTGTAAAGGAACTTTCGCTGAAAGTCTCCCGTGAGCGAGAGCGGCTTGAACTTGAACTGAACCGCGAACCCACTATAAGTGAATTGGCAGAGCGCCTTTCGGTAAGCACCGAAGATGTGGCAGAGGCGGTCTGTGCTTCGCAGCCTACCGTCTCTTTGACCTACGAGGACGGTGACGGAATTGGAGAATATGATCTTCCCGTAGATGCAGGTGTTGAAACACTTACCGATAAAATAATGCTGGACACCGCTTTCAAATATCTCGATGAAAAGGAACGCGCCATAATAAGGTGCCGCTATTATAATTCAATGACACAAAGTCAAACCGCATCACTGCTTTCTATGTCGCAGGTGCAGGTGTCGAGAAGTGAAAAGAAGATACTCAAAAAACTACGCGGCATAATAGAAACGGGTGCGTAGGTGTTGTTGACAAATGTACCGCCACTGATATATAATTAGGTAGACAAATGTGTCTACATATTATATAAAGGAAGAATAAAATGAAACCTGTTTTATATCTTGTTATTCCTTGCTACAATGAAGAAGAGGTTCTGCCCGTTACGGCGCCTATCTTCCTTAATAAAATCGATGAACTTATGCTCGATGGTGAAATATCTGTCGATAGTCGTATCCTTTTTGTTGACGACGGCAGCAAGGATAATACTTGGCATATAATTTCATCACTTGCCGCAACAGATGATAGGTATACCGGTATATCCCTCAGCCGTAATCGCGGTCATCAAAATGCTCTGTTTGCAGGGCTTAACGAGGCGGCGGATAAATGCGATATTACGATATCGATCGACTGTGACGGTCAGGACGATATAAATGCAGTTGACCGAATGATTGCCGAATACAAAAATGGTGCCGATGTTGTTTACGGCGTGCGCTCAAGCCGAAAAAAGGACGGATTTTTCAAACGCACCACGGCACAAGGCTTTTACCGCATTATGCGATCTATGGGTGTTGAGGTTGTTTATAACCACGCCGATTACCGCCTTATGTCCTCTAAGGTTATAAAGGCACTTGCCGATTTTAAGGAGGTAAACATTTTCCTTCGCGGAATGGTGCCTCTGGTTGGATTTAAGAGTACCTGTGTTTACTATGACCGCAACGAGCGCCTTGCCGGTAAGAGCAAATATCCGCTTTCAAAAATGATATCTCTTGCCCTTAACGGAATAACAAGTCTTTCTATTAAACCGATACGCCTTATCACCGTTTTTGGTCTTATAGTAGCAATGGTAAGTCTTATAGGCGTTGCTTGGTCAATCGTTACGGCTCTTATGGGCAAGGCGGTTGCGGGTTGGGCATCAACCGTATCTATCGTATGTCTGCTCGGCGGCATACAATTGCTCAGCCTCGGCGTAATAGGCGAGTATATCGGTAAGATATATCTTGAAACAAAAGCAAGACCTCGATATATAATATCTGAAAGAACAGAAGATAAATAAAATGTTCCGTCTGTGAATTTTTACAGACGGAATGTTTTTTATTCCTTCTTACATATATAATAACCTGCTATTTTGCTCTGAAAATAGTGATATTATACGCATTTGCCCACAAGATATTGTATTCCAAAAAACACTTGAATTTTTTTTGAAAAAAGGTAAAAAAAGTGCTTGACAAGTGGGGATGGTTGTGGTAATATAATTGGGCGCCCTAAAAAGGGGAGCGCAAAACGGACCTTGAAAATTAAACAACGACGATAATAAGGACCCAACGATTCCTAGAGAAATCTAAAGTGAATCAAGGACAAAAAAATGCGTCAGCATTTAAAAAAAGTAATGAGCTAAAAAGCTTATCTAAAGATTAAAACGCGAAGGCGTGTTAATACAATATTTAGAGAGTTTGATCCTGGCTCAGGACG
>JAZOBW010000118.1:0-17753 GCA_045596185.1 Acutalibacteraceae bacterium
CGACTTAGGCAGGGAAATATCGGTTATAGTAAAGGCAGGCGGTCCCAATCCTGCAGAAAACAGTAAACTTAAGGATGTTATCGCCAAGGCAAAGGCGGCAAACGTTCCTAATGAAAACATAGAGCGCATAATCAAAAAAGCCGCAGGAGAAGCGGGTGGGAACGATTATGAGGAACTTATTTACGAGGGTTACGGACCCAGCGGTGTTGCCGTTATAGTCGAAACACTTACCGATAACCGTAACCGTACTGCAGGTGATATCCGCCATTATTTTGATAAATACGGCGGAAACCTCGGTCAATCGGGTTCGGTTATGTTTATGTTTGAACGCAAGGGTATAATCCTTATTGAATCAGAAGGCCTTGACGAGGATGAGGTTATGGAAGCTTCTTTGGAAGCGGGTGCCGAAGACTTCAGTCTGGAGGGCGAGGTATTCGAGATTTCTACCGCACCGAATGACCTGGGCTCCGTGCGTGATTATCTTGAGGATAAGGGATACAATTTTGTATCAGCAGAGGTTCAGTATATCCCTGCAACATATACGGCCATTGATGACCCCGAAATGGTCGAGAAGATGGAAAAACTTATCGATGTTCTTGAGGACAACGATGATGTTCAGGCAATATGGCATAATTGGGATATGCCCGAGGAATAAACCAATAAAGATTTTGAGTCGTCGCAAAAGCGGCGGCTCTTTTTTTGTTCTAATCGTAATGCTTGTCACATATCTTTTAACAGACAAGCATCGAAAAGAGGACAACAAATGAATAAACATCTGCAGTTTGATACGGCGCTTTACGGTATTCCTCAGAGAATACGCAGATCACTTGAATTTCTTCCCGATAACATTAAGGTAAAGACAGAAGAAATACGGCTTCGTTCGGGAAGGGCTGTGGCACTTACCGTTGGCGGAAGAAGCGTTTTTGTTACCCGTTCGGGCGGTTGTTGTGACTATATAAGCGGCGACCTTCTTACGGCCGATGAAAATGATCTTCAGGAATGTTTTCTGCTTCTGTGCCGACATTCGGTTTATGCACACGAGGCAGAACTTAAAAACGGATACATACAGATGTCAAACGGGCATAGAGCAGGAGTTTGCGGCGTTTTTGGGGAACAAGGTGAACTTAGGGATATATCCTCGGTTAATATCCGCATAGCACGTCAGGTGTTTGGATGTGCCGATGTGCTGGTGTCGGGGTATCAGGGTCAGGGTATGCTTATAGCAGGACCTCCTTGCAGTGGAAAAACGACCGTTTTAAGGGATATTATCCGCCAGATATCAAATTCGGGCAAAAGGGTTGTCGCCGTCGACAGCAGGGCCGAACTTTCGGGTTCGGGGCAGAATGACCTTGGTGTCAACACCGATATTTTGCTTATAGAAAATAAGGCGGCAGGGGTGGAAATCGCATTGCGCACACTCTTTCCCGATATTATAGCATTCGATGAACTGGGAACGGCTGCAGAACTTTCGGGGATTTCGGAAAGTTTTTATGCAGGGGTTCAGGTAATAACCACAGCCCACGCAGGCTCGGCGGCAGACCTTATGCGCCGTAGTGTTACCGAAAGACTTATTAAAAGCGGTGCTGTAAAGCAGGTGGCACTGCTGTCGAGTGAAATCGGTCGTGTGCCGCTTATCTATAATACAGAGGATATTCTCCGTGAGTACCGCATTTAAGATTTTGGGGATGTTGTTACTTTTTTCTTCCTGCGCAGGTTACGGGTTTTTTCGCGCCTATGCACTACAGCGGCGACATAAACGGCTTGAAGATATGTGCAAGGGAATGGAGGAACTGTATTCCCGCATTCTTCACTCTTCGGGAGAAATTGACCGCCTTATGCGAAAAAGTTTCGGCGATACGGGGGAAAACCTGCTCCTTCAGGAGCAAAATGCAGGTGTTTTGAATGCCGAGGATATGAAACTTCTTGTGGAATTTTTATCGCATCTCGGTAGTGCCGATACCCAAAGCGAATGTGCCAGAATACGGCTTTATAAGGGACTTTTTGAGGCGCAACGGGACAGCGCACGGGATATTTGCATTGGCGGATGCCGTTTGTGGCGCACCGCAGGTGTATGTACAGGTCTGGCAGGATGTATTTTTTTGCTGTAAAAATACCTTTATTCACCGTATATTCAATAACCAGCAGGGAGAATAAACAATGGATGTTGATTTTGTATTCAAGATTGCCGCTATTGGTATAATTGTCACGGTTTTGCACCAACTGCTGGTGCGCTCCGGCAGAGAGGAACAGGCAATGCTTACCACCCTTGCAGGACTTGTAGTGGTGCTTTTGATGGTAGTAAGCGCCATCGCTGATCTGTTTTCCACCGTAAAGGGGCTGTTTGGGTTATGAACGGCGATATGTTCAGGGTATTTGCTCTGGTACTTATAGTATGTATTTTTGCAATAACGCTAAAATCTTGCCGCGGTGAATATGCCCTGCTTTTAAGTCTTGCTGCCACGGCGCTGGTTCTTGTGTTTCTGTTGCGCTCGGTTTATCCGTATATTGTGCGTTTCAGGGAGAATTTTGATAATGCCGAACTTTGGGGTGAATGTTTTTCGGTGGTGCTTAAATCGCTCGGCATATCCTACCTTACGGGTTTTGTTGCTGATATCTGCCGTGATTTCGGTCAGAGCGCACTTGCAACAAAGGCAGAACTTGCGGGAAGGTGTGCGGTGTTTGTGTTGTGTATACCGCTTATGAACGGTGTTCTTGACACTGCACTCGGTTTTGCAGGCTTATGAAAAGAATAATCGTTTTCCTGATTATTGCATTGGTGTTAAACCTTACCGTTAGCGCTGATGAGGTTTACTCTGAACAGTATGATATAAGCGGTGCCGATGAACTGTATGATGCCCTTCCGGAAGAAACCAAGGATTTTTTTGACAGCAGTGGGATAGATCTTTCACAGCAGGATTGGGTAAATTCTCTTGAGGGCGAAAATGTTTTCGGGCATATTATTGAGTTCGTTTCACAAGGAGCCGCATCACCCCTTCGGTCGGGAGCGGCGATAATAGCGGTAATAGTTATAACGGCGGCGTTCGTCTCGTTTGCAGGGCAAAACGAGCGTTTTGCTCCTGCCGTGTTTGCCGCCACCCTTGCTGTAGCGGCAATCGTTGCATCGGATATATGGTCGTGTGTTTCAACGGCAAATTCGGCAATTAAGGGTTGTTGCACATTTATGCTGTCCTTTATACCCGTTTTTGCATCGATAATCGCTCTTTCGGGTTCTACTGCAACCTCAGTATCTATGAGCAGTCTGCTTCTGGGTGCAACACAGGTTGTAAGCAATATATGTGCCTTTGTTATTCTTCCTCTTATGGGAGGATATCTTTCTATGAGCATCAGTTGTACCGTCTCACCGCTTTTGGACCAGAGCGGACTTGTTCAGTCCGTAAAGAAGGTGGCTATGTGGGTTATGTCGTTGCTCACTACCGTATTTCTCGGAATATTAGGAATACAAACCGCAGTTAATTCTGCGGCAGACACACTGTCTGTTAAAACGGCAAAATTCATCATCGGCAGTTGTGTGCCCGTGGCAGGTGCCGCCCTTTCCGAGAGCGTTTCAACCGTTAGTGCTTCGGTGTCTCTGCTTCGGTCGTCTGTGGGCATATACGGTGTTGTTGCACTGGCCGCAACGGTTTTGCCCATAGTGCTTGAACTTGTTTTGTGGCGACTGTCGCTCTTTGTGTGTTCAGGTGTTGCGCAACTGTTTTCACTCCCGAAAATATCGGGAATTATAAAGGCGGTAGATACAATGATATCCTTGCTTTTAGGGATAATGCTTCTTATTTCGGGAATGTTCATAATCGCACTTGCCGTCGTTATAGGGGCAGGGAGGGGAATATGAGCGGTTTTTCATCCTTTGTACTGGCATTTTGTACGGTATGCGTTATAATGGGAGGTCTATATATTCTGTGCCCCAACGGAAATATGTCCCGTTCGGTAAAGTTTGCTATGTCGTTGGCTTTTATATGTGCTATTCTTTCCTGTATTACCGATGCGGAAATATTCGTATTGCCCGATATGCCGCCGCAGACACAGGTGAGTATAAGCGATGATATGTCTGTAAGTGCGGTGCGGCTTGTTTTTGAAACCGCACTTAAAAACGGCGGAATAAATTTTTCCAAAATAACGGTTTGTACGGATAAAACCGCCGATGGCAGCATAAGTATTAGTGAGATTGTAGTTTATTCGTCCGAACCGGCAGAAAAGATAATTGCACTGATAGGCAATCCAGATGTGTATGAAGTGAGAGTTGTAGATGAATGAAGCGGTAAAAAAGGCAGAAAAATTTATAAAAAATCCAAAAATTGCCGTGGTATTGGGATTTGCCGGAATAGCGCTTATCTTTTTGTCCTCAATGTTTTCAGGGAAAGAAAGGCAGGAAACGGTGCCGGTCAGCGAATATTCTGCCGAGCAATACTGTCAGGAACTTGAAACACGGGTAGAAAGATTGGTAGAGCGTATCACGGGCGATAAAAATCCCACGGTTGTTATAACGGTAGAGGGCGGAAAAAGTTACGAATATGCCGATGCTACCGAGTATTCATCGTCTACTGCATCGGGGGATAAGGAAAGTGAAAATGCCAATAAGACATATATTACCGTGCGGACCGCCGATGGCGGAGAACAGGCATTGATAGTAAGCGAAACTATGCCCAAGGTAAGGGGCGTTGCGATAGTATGCAACGGCGGCGAAGACGCCCACATAGCCGAAAGTATTGAAAACGCCGTTACGGCGGCGCTTGATATAACATCAAAAAGAGTATACATAGCAGGAGGAAAACAATGATGAAAAAGGGTAAGGTATTCGGAAAAGGTCAGGCGGTTCTGGCGCTGATGGTGGTGGCTTTAGGTGCCGCCGTATGGCTGAATATGCGTTTTTCTTCTCCCAAGTATCTGGGTGAAGCAACCTATGTTGATTCGTCCGAGGATTCCGCCGCGGTCGAAACCTCCGCCAAAGCGGAGAAGACTGACTATTTCGAAACTGCGAGAAGTGAGCGTGAACAATCGTGTGAGCAGGCAAAGGAAGAAATAGAGGAGTTGCTTGACAACGATGCTATAACCGAGGACGACAAGAAGGCGGTCCTTGATAAAATAGGCGCCTACAGCAACAGAATAGAAAGTGCCGTAAATATAGAAACATTGCTCAAATCAAAAGGGTTCGAAGATGCCGTTGCGGTAGTTTCAGAGAGCGGTGTTGATGTGGTTGTAAAATCCAAGGGACTTACTACATCCCAAACTCTTCAGATACAGGATATTGTCACTGCACAGACCGGTGTGGATCTCGGCGGAATCAAGATAGTTTCGGTTGAAAAATAAATATAATAAAAAAATGTTGTGATTTTTGAAAAATGTGCTATAATATAGAAAAGACTATAATGCACGGAGGGATTTCCAATGCAGGAAAATAAATCAACAGAACTTGCCGTAAGCGTAGAAGTTATCGAAAAAATGACCGAAATTGCCGTTCTCGAAATTGACGGTATTGCAGGTCTCACAAAACGCTCCATTGATATAAAGGGGGCAGTAAAATCCAAAAAGGCCTTCAAGAGCGTTAAGGTTGAAAGTGTAAATGGCGCTGTTGAAATCAGTGCTTTCATCTGTGTTAAGCAGGGTTTCAATGTAAAGAGCGTTGCACAGGCCATTCAGGAAAATGTTAAGGATAAGATTCAGACTATGACCGGAACGGCCGTTACAAAGGTAAATGTTATTGTTGCCGATATTGAAATGCCTGAAGAGGATGAACAAGGCAAAGAAACTAAATAATCAAAACATCTGTGCCCTGCCGTTTTGCGGCAGGGCAATATTTATATTGTGATTTGACCAAGGTGAAATAAATGATTAAACAAAGAATAGAAAATGTCAAGTCTTGGCTTGACTGCTCAACCGCCGCACTGATTACAAGCAGTGCCAACCGCTTTTATCTGACCGGCTTCGATTCCAGTGCCGGGGTTGTGTTGGTAACTAAACAACAGGCGTATTTTATTATCGATTTTCGCTATTTTGAAGCGGCAAAAATGGCGGTAAAATCCTGTGAAACGGTGTTGCAAAATAAAATTTTCGAACAGATAAGCGATATTTGTAAAAAACATTCGGTAACTTGCATTAAAATTGAAAGCGAAAATATGAGTGTTGCAACATTCGAAAAATATAAAGAAATATTGCCCGATTTTAGGTTGTTGTCCGACAATAGTTTATCGGAGAAAATGTCAAATCTTCGCTCGATAAAAAGTAGCAGGGAACTGTCGCTTATACGCGAGGCTCAGCGCCTTACCGATGAGACATTTTCCTACATCCTGTCTCGTATTTCTTATGGCAGTACCGAAAAACAAATTATGCTGGATATGGAGTTTTATATGCGCAGACTCGGCAGTCAGGGCGTTTCATTTGATTTTATCGTTGTATCAGGTAAAAATTCTTCTCTTCCTCACGGTGTGCCCACCGATAAGCGCATAGAAAAGGGCGATTTTGTTACAATGGATTTCGGTGCTGTATGGGAAGGTTACCGTTCTGATATGACCCGAACGGTAGCCGTATCCTCGGTCAGCGATGAACAGCGCGAAGTTTATAACGCCGTACTTTCTGCACAAACTGCTGCGCTGGAAGTTATTCGGCCCGATGTGCCGTGCAATCAGGTGGATAGGGTGGCGCGGGATATTATCGACAGTCGTTATAAGGGGTGCTTCGGTCACGGTCTGGGGCATAGCGTTGGTATTGAAATTCACGAAATGCCCGCTTTTAACACCGTTTGCGAAACTCGCTTGAGTGAGGGAATGGTGCTTACTGTTGAGCCGGGGATATATCTGGAAAACAAATTCGGCGTCCGGATAGAGGATATGATATTTGTCACGGAAAACGGGTGCGAAAATATAACAAAAAGCAGTAAAGAATTGATGATTTTGTGAATATCTGGCGCCGCCTGAACAGCGGCGCCTTTTTTTGCGCTTTTTCAAATATTTGCTATTGAAAAATTCTACAATATATGCTAAAATCATTTATATATGTATTTATTACATTTAATTCAGTTGTTTTGTCTGTTCGTAAGATAGGAGGGAAAACGGTATGATAGACATACATACACATATTGCCTACGGTATTGACGATGGCGCTGATGCCCTTAATGAAGCGGTGGAAATGCTTGGTATTGCGGCCAAAAACGGCATTAAAGGAATCGTGCTTACACCGCACTATCCAAACCGTATTTTCGGTCTTGAAAAAAGTAAGGCTGAATATCTTGAATATATCGGCACCGTTGCAAAACTGCTTTCGGCACAATGTCCTGAAGTGGCTGTCTATATCGGTGCGGAAAATTATTGCAGCGATGCTACTGCTTCGTTGATATCCCGCAACGAGATCATAACGCTTAACAATTCCCGATATGCACTTATTGAATTTTCCGAACACGAAGGATTTGAATTCGTTATCGATACCGTAAGGCATATGAAACGCTGCGGTTACATACCGGTGATTGCGCATACCGAACGTTATCTTTGTATAGATCATAAACCCGAAAGGGCAAAGCAACTGAAGAGTGAGGGTGCACTGATTCAGGTAAATGCGCGGTCGGTATTTGGCAAGGGAAGATACTTTATGCTTGCTGATTATCTTCTGCGCCACCGTCTTGTAGATGCGGTCGCCAGTGATGCACACGAGCCATTTGTACGCTCAACAGATGTGAGTGATGCTCTGGCCGAGATGGCCTACAGATATACCGAAGAATATCTGCAGGAAATAACCTGTCATAATCCCGAATGTATACTTAACGATATGCCACTCAAGGAGGAAATCTGATGCGTTTTTTGAGAATAAGCGTGGTTTTACTTGCCATCATATCCGTTCTTGCAACGGTAGGAATTCAACTTCTGAACCGCGAAAAGGATGGTGCCCCTGTACTTTCCTGTTCGGTAGAGGAGGAAATTATTGATGTGACCTGCGCCACTACCGACGAGGAACTGATAAAATATGTCACCGCTCACGACAGTAAGGATGGCGATATTTCCGATCGTGTAGTCGTTCAGCGTAATATGTATTTCATAACTACCGGTGTTTCGGGTGTAACTTTCTCGGTATGTGACAGTGATAACAATGTTGCAAAACTTTATAAATCAATTCGTTATACCGATTATGAAGCCCCCAGACTTTATCTTAAAAGCGACCTTATTATTCACGAAGGGAACCCTATCTCACTTCCCAGATTTTTCAGGGTCGAGGATGTTTTTGCAGGGGATATAAGTAACAGGCTTAAAATTATGTCTGCGGATTATGATTATCTTACCGAGGGTACATACACCATAAACTGCAAGGTATCCAACAATTACGGCGATACCAGGAATATGGATTTCGATGTAATCGTTACCGAGGATGATTATTCAAGCGTTAAAATCAGCCTTAACGAGTATCTTGTTTATGTAAAACAGGGCGAGACTCCCGATTTTGCGGCGAATATAAAGAGCGTTACCAACAACATACAAAAATATGATTTTTCAACTTCAAATGTAAACATTGATTCTTCGGCGTATGATTCTTCCACTGCCGGAATGTACAGCATTTTTTACAGTATAAATCAGGGTGATACCACCGTGACCAGAACAAGACTTATCGTGATAGTAGAGGAGGCTTAACGGTGAGAGAAATAAAAGCGAAATATTTCAACCTTTTCACCGTTGTGAGAGACTGCCTTTACAACTGGTGGATAATATTACTGGCAGGAATAATCGGATTTTGCGGCTGTCAGATATACTATTCTGCATTTTTGAAAACGCGTTATACAAGTTCTATGACGATAGCAGTAAACCTGAGCGGTTATACTACCGAGGCAACGGTTGTTACACTTGCTCGTGTTATTCAGATAGCCACCTCTTTTGAAGAGGTGTTGCAGAGTCCTATTCTGGTCGATATCGTAGAACAAAAGATCGGCGAACCGATAACCGGCACCGTTACTGCCACACAGGTAGTCGAAACAAACCTTATCACCATATCGGTTACCGATATTTCTCCCGATAAGGCGTATCGCACACTTTCGGCAATTTTTGAAAACCATAATGCCATTACCGATACGGCTTTCAATAATATTATCATCAATGTTCTTTCCAATCCTAATATGCCGTCTACATATTCTAACCATCGGCAGATTATAGTGCAATCCATCGAATTCGCTCTGCTGGGAATGATTGTATGTATGGCGATAATTACCGTAATATCGTACTTCAGAGATACGGTAAAGAATGTCACTGATGTTGACAATCTTCTTGAAGGCAAACTTTTCGGAACCATTTACCATGTTAATAAGCGAAAATCGAAAATTAAAAAGACGAACGACGGACTTTTGCTTACCAATCCGCTTATAAGTTTCTCTTTTTCGGATAGTTTCCGCGAAATGGCAACAAAACTTTCCAGTCTGCAACGAACGAAGAATTATAAATCGTTTGTTGTAACTAGCGCTGCTGAAAACGAAGGAAAAACCACCGTGAGTGTTAACCTTGCCATTGCACTTTCGGAAATGGGCAAAAAGGTTATTATTGTTGATTCCGATTTTAAGTTGCCGGCCATTTTCAAATTCTTTGATCAGTCGAAGGCCGTAGAAGAAAAGGAACTGGGTGAGTTTATACTCGGTAATATTACCGATCTTTCTTCCATTATCAGAAAGGACAGAAGAACGGGTATTTTCCTTGCTTGCGGTAAGAAAAAATACAGAAATTCTTCCGAAATGGTTAACAGCGAAAGTTTTATAAATTTGATCTGCGCACTTGAAAAAGAGTTTGATGTGGTGCTTATAGATACACCGCCTGCCTGCGTAGTGCTTGATGCCGAGATTATTGCCGAACATACATCGGCAATGCTCTTTGTTGTCCGTCAGGACTTTTCACCCGTTGAACCGATAAACGAATTTCTATCCAATGTTGAACACGATAAACTTATCGGTTGCATTCTCAACGACTATTCTTATCTTAAATGGCGCCGTAAAAGCGATGGCGACACAATCCAAATCTACGATTAAGGAGTGTTTGTATTGCAAAAGGATTTAGAACAACTTCACGAATATGAAGAAAAAAACAAGCACTCTAAAAGTGCACTTAAAGATTTGTTTGATATTGGCGGTGATATGCTCAGGCTTATACGGGCAAATTTGTTGATTTTTATTTTGATAATTGTCGTTTTAACTGCGAGTGCTTTCGGCTACTCGGTTTACAGTTACGAGGAACTTTATCAATCCACTGCAACATTTTCAATAGTACCGCTTGTTGTCAGCGATTCTAAAAACGGAATTTCGGTTTATAATTTTAATTATACATCTTCTTTTGCAGAGCAGATGTCCGAAACATTTCCTTATATTGCCCAGTCGGGCAACCTGCGTGATGTTATCAGAAACGATCTCGGCGGTTGGATAAACGGCTCTATCGAGGCAAATGCTGTTACCAGTACTAATGTATTCAGAGTAACGGTAAGCAGTTCCTCTGCAACCGATGCCGAAAAAATAATGGATTCGTTTATAAAGAATTTTCCGAAAATTTCGGAATATATAATGGGTGATACAAAACTCAATGTTATATACCGTTCGGAATTCCCCAAAACCCCCGTAAATTCACCCGACCATTTCCGCCACACTATTTACGGAACTATAGCAGGTCTGCTTATAAATGCGGTATTGTTCTTTATACTGGCGATAAATCGTGAAACCATACGCACTAAAGAAGATATAATAATAAAACTTAACAGCAAATGTATATGCGAAGTTCCTCATGTTAAGCAGAACAGAGGCAGCAGTTCTTCAAAGACGAAATTACTGCATATGGGACCGAAACATCCCGGATATTCCGAAGCGATGCGAACGGTTAAAAAGAGAATCACTTCTATGCTGGGTGAGGATGATAAGGTTATCGGTGTTACTTCTGCTATCACCAAGGAAGGAAAAACCACCATCGCCTTTAACCTTGCTTCCGTTTACGCCAAGAGCGATGCAAAGGTAGTGCTTGTTGATCTGGATATTATTGGAAGAAACCTTCAGAGATTTCTTCTTAAAAAACCCGAAGAGATAACCGGCGTAAGTGAGTATTGTGCCAATGATAATATTACATCTGACAAGATAGTTTACAGTTATAAAAACAAATTTGATGTTGTTTTTGCCGGTTCACAGAAAATAAAAAGCAGTTCTGTAAGACTGAACAGTCTTATGGAAGAACTTCGAGAAAAATATGATTATATTATAGTTGATATGCCCGCTTGTCGACTCACCTCCGATGTTTCAAATATTGCCGATTTGTGTGATGACATTTTCTTCACCGTAAGGTTTGATGCAACATCGTTGGGTGATATCAAGGTTGCACTGCAAAATATTCTGTACAGTAAGGCAAAGTTCCTTGGATTTGTTATTAACGATTGCGGTTTTTCATCATCTAACGGATACAACTATTACGGCAGATACCGTTCTTACGGCAGATATCGCTACGGTTATTATAACAGTAGTTATAGATACGGTTACGGTTACGGAATAGATGAACTGAAACCGGATAGCAAGGACGAGTAAAAAAGAAAACGGGAAGAGGAGGTACATTATGTCCATCAAGACTATGTACATCACAAACCAGCCTCAGATAGCAAAAATAGCCGAAAAAAATACCGTGGACAGAATTTGGGTTGATCTGGAAATCAGGGATAAGATACGGCGTCAACACGGTATGGATACGGTTATTTCAAACCATAAAATTACCGATGTTGATGCTGTTAAAGAAAGCCTTACAACATCGAAATTACTGGTTCGCGTTAACCCCATTTCCGATGATTCCAAGGTAGAAATAGACGAGGTTATCCGCCGCGGTGCAGATATTGTTATGCTGCCGATGTATAAAAATGCAGAGGATGTAAAGCGTTTTCTGGATTGTGTTGACGGCAGGGTAAACACTATTTTGTTGCTTGAAACCATGGATGCCGAAAAGAATCTTGACGAAACCTTGGCGGTGGACGGTGTTGAGGAAATCCATATCGGTATGAACGATCTTCACATCCAGTACAATATGCGCTTTATGTTTGAACTTCTTTCAAACGGAACGATAGAGTATATGTGCAAGAAAATCAAAGCCGCCGGTAAAAACTACGGCTTTGGCGGAATGGCGCAGTTGAATCAGGGACTTCTTCCTGCCCGGTTTATTTTGGCGGAACACTACCGTATGGGTTCGGGTGCCGTAATTCTTTCAAGGGCATTTGTTCATCACGCACTTCTTACCGACCCCAAAATTGCCGAGGAGGAGTTTGGTGCAGGTATGAAGGCTATACGCGAATATGAAAAATGGCTTTCGGTACAACCTGCCGAATTTTTCGAAGAAAATAAGCAAAGAGTTTGTAGAGAAGTTGAAAATCTTTTGAATACATAAAGGGAGAACGAAATGAATCTGGATGCGAAAAAACTTGAAAAACTGTCCCGTGTGTGCGGTGAAACATTCTATATTCTTGATACAAAACATTTCAGGGATAATTTTATAAATTTAAGAAATGCATTCCGTGCAGTTTATCCCAATTCAAATATCGCATATTCCTATAAAACAAACTACATCCCCCGACTTTGTAAAATAGTAGATGATCTCGGCGGTTATGCAGAGGTCGTTTCGGATATGGAATATGAACTGGCATTAAGGGTGGGCGTTAAACCCGAAAAGATAATGTTCAATGGCCCATATAAAAAGCCTGAAGCCGTTGAAAAGTTGCTTCTTTCGGGCGGTACGGTAAACCTTGATAATATTGAGGAGCTTAAGGTTATACAGGATATAATAGATCGCAATCCGGATAAAAAACTGCATCTGGGTGTCCGTTGCAACTTCGTTATAGGCGATGGTGTAGTATCGCGTTTCGGTTTTGATACCGAAAGCGAGGATTTTGCTGCTGTTATGGAGTTTATTGCTTCTCATAAACAGACTTCACTTACCGGTATTCACTGCCATTTTGCTTCCCGTGCGCTTGATTATTGGCCTGCCCGTGCCGAAAGAGCGCTTGACCTTTACGGTAGGTATGCCGATAAAGAATGTAAGCATATCGACCTCGGCGGCGGTATCTACGGTAGTATGGACGAATCTCTCAAGGCTCAGTTTTCTGCATACATTCCCGATTTTTGTGAATATGCCGATGCCGCTGCAACCAAGTTTGCAGAATATTTTGACGGCGAAGAGAAGCCAACACTCTTCATAGAACCGGGTACCGCACTTGCAGGTGATGCTATGTTGTTTGCGGCAAGGGTAAAGAGTATAAAACAGGTGGGCAAAAAGAGTATCGCTACACTTCTCGGTAGTATGTATAACATAAATCCCACACTTAATAAGAAAAATCCGCCTCTTAAAATTTATCCGATGGGCGGCGAACAGAAAAACTTTACCGACCTTGATTTCGGCGGATTTACCTGTATCGAGTCTGATTATCTCTATCGCGGATATAACGGACCTTTGGCGGTGGGAGATTATGCGGTGTTTGAAAATGTAGGTTCATACTCAGTGGTTTTGAAACCGCCATTTATTCTTCCTCAGTTTGCGGTCGTTGACCCCGAAGAGGAGGGGGATGCAATAATAGTCAAACGCCCCGAATGTTTCGATGATATTTTTCACACCTATAATTTCTGACTATCAAAAAAGATAAGGGAAGAGGGAAGTTAATATGCTTTTTTTCAAAAGATTTTTTGATATAATTTTTTCTTGTGTTTTGTTACTTATACTTTGGCCGTTTTTGTTGATAATAGGCCTTGCGGTAAAGATAGATTCCAAGGGCCCGGCAATATTCAAACAGGACCGTTTGGGTAAAGACGGCAAGGTGTTCAAGATGTATAAATTCCGCTCTATGGTGGTGGATGCCGAAAAGACTGGCGCAGGGCTTTTTAATTACGAGGGCGACCCCCGTGTCACAAAGGTCGGTGCGTTTTTGCGTAAGACCAGCCTTGATGAACTTCCTCAACTCTGGAACATCGTAAAGGGTGACCTGTCTTTTGTGGGACCTCGTCCGCCCGTTACATACGAACTTGGTGATTTTGATACTCTTAATAAAAAATTCCGCCGCAGATTTGATGTTAAACCAGGAATAACCGGTTTTGCACAGGTTCAAGGCAGAAATGAACTGCCGTGGAATATTAAGGTGGATTATGATAATCAGTACATAGACAAGTTCAAAAAATACGGAATATTTTTCGATGCGGCAATTATTTTTGAAACGGTAAAAAGTGTACTGGCACAGAAGGATATATATGAAAAGCGTCCTGAAGACGCGCAAGACGATGCCGAGGCCGCTGCTCTTGCAGAGCAGGATGTCATAAGAATGGCACACGCCCCCGATGAAGACGAAATAGTAAGCGGTGAAGGAATATCCGAACACGCCTGAAACGGCATAATTTTGGTGTTTTTCGGATTATTGGCGTCGACAAGGCATAAAACGCAGCAAATCCTGACGGATTTGCGAGTATTATAACACAGCAGATGGGAAAATCCGCCCAAATAAATCGGGTTCGGATACTCCTTCACTGCTTAAGGAGTGCTACAAATGGCTAAATACAGTGTGGACCAGCGTCTCATATGGTTAAACGGTGAGATAGTAAATGTAAATGATGCAAAGATAAATGTTCTCTCGCCGACATCACAGTTCGGTGCTAATGTTTTCGAGGGAATCAGATGCTATTGGAACGAAGAAAAGCAACAACTTTTCGCCTTCCGTCTTAAGGAACACTACGACCGCCTTATCCGTTCAATGAAACTTTTCAGATTTAACGATCCGTACTCTAAAGAACAGCTTGAGCAGGCCATGCTTGATGTTGTACGCGCTAATGAGTATAAAGAGGATATTGCTGTAAGACAGACCGTTTTTCTTGACGGTTTCGGTACATGGAGCACCTGCGGTCCGATTGGTATGTTTGTGGCCCCAATTGAAAAGCCGCGCACCACTTTAACCGAAAAGGGAAAGCGTTGCTGTATCAGTTCATGGGAACGCATAAGCGATAAAAATTTTCCGCCCAGAATAAAGGTGGGTGCTAACTACATAAACAGCCGTCTTGCCCAACTTGAGGCGGTTAATGCAGGTTATGATACCGCAATATTTATGAACAGTGCGGGTAAGATTGCGGAAGGACCCGGCTCCTGCTTCTTTATTATTCGTGACGGTGTTCTCATTACTCCGCCCTGTACTGCATCGGTTCTTGAAAGTATCACAAGAGATACCGTTATAGAACTTGCCGGTGATGTTTTGGGAATTAAATGCGAGGTTCGCGATATTGACCGTACCGAGTGCTATATTTGTGATGAGGCATTCCTTTGCGGTTCGGCTATGGAAATAGGTGCTGTTACCGAGATTGACGGTTATAAGGTTGGAAACGGTAAAACCGGCGATATAACAGCGAAACTTCATAAACTTTATCTTGATGTTGCATCGGGTAGGGTAGAAGGCTATGAAAAGTGGTTAACTCCTGTATATGAGGGCTGATATGAAGAGAATACTTATCACATCCTCAGATGCTATGATGTTTCAGTTTTTGCTGAAACACGCAATCACTCTAATTGATCTTGGGTACGAGGTTGACCTTGCATCCTTTCCTGCAGAGGGTTACGAGGGACAGAATTATTTTGAACGCATAAGAGAAATCTTACCGAAAAGGTTTAATTTCTATAAAATAAATACAGCCCGTTCACCCCTTTCTCCCGGTAATGTAAAGGGATATAAACAACTGAAAGAGATAATTGCAAACGGTAATTACGACCTTATATGGACAAATGAACCGGTTATGGGTGTGCTTACCCGTCTTGCTGCAAGAAAACAGCGAAAAACGGGCACTAAGGTGATGTACATCACCCACGGATTCCATTTCTATAAAGGTGCACCGCTTAAAAATTGGCTGGTGTTTTATCCTATAGAATGGGTATTTGCGCATATTACCGATACGCTTGTAACGGTCAACCGTGACGACTATGAATTTGCTCAAAAGAAAATGAAGGCAAAAAAGATCCGTTACATTCACGGAATAGGTTTTGATACCGAGCGCTTTGAAAAAACCAAAGTTGATGCCCATCAAAAACGCGGTGAACTTGGAATTTCGGATGATGAATTTGTTATTTTGTCTGTCGGTGAACTCAACGATAATAAAAATCACACTGTGGTGATTGATGCCGTGGCAAACCTTGATAGGGATAATGTGCGGTATATCATCTGCGGTGAGGGCGATGCGAGACAAAAACTTGAGGAAAAGATACAGCGTCTCGGTTTGAAAGACAAGGTCGCACTTTTGGGATTCCGTGAAGATGTGTCGGAAATCTGCCGCATATCCGATGTATATTGCTTCCCGTCTATAAGGGAAGGACTTGGTGTTGCTGTTTTAGAGGCTATGTATAGCGCTCTTCCTGTTGTGTGTTCGGATATACGGGGTCCACGCGATCTTATAGAAAACGGTGACGGTGGATTTTTGTGTAGGTATAACGATCCGTATGAATTTTCTTCGGCTTTTGAAACCCTTTATGATGATAAAGAACTCTGTATAAAGTTCGGTAACCGGAATTCGGCATTTGTTAATAATTACGATGCCGATTCGGCGAAGGAAGAATTATTATCAATAATAAATCAGGAATTTGGCGTAGAACCTATACAAACGGTGGAAGTTTGAAAAATATATTGAAAGGCGAATGGATATGATTCCTAAGATAATACACTACTGCTGGTTCGGCAGAGGCGAAAAACCGAAACTTGCCGAAAAGTGTATCGCAAGCTGGAAAAAGTATTGCCCTGATTATGAAATAATCGAATGGAACGAGGATAATTTCGATATCAATTCAAACCTTTATGTCCGTCAGGCATACGAGAACCGAAAATTTGCCTTTGTAGCAGACTATGTAAGACTTTACGCAATGTATACATACGGCGGTATTTATATGGATACCGATGTTGAGGTTGTAAGAAATCTTGACGAATTCCTTTCTAATCGTGCCTTTTCGGGATTTGAGTCAAAAGAGAATATACAAACCGGTATACTGGGTTGCGAAAAAGGTTTTTCGCTTTTTAATGAATTATTATCTTATTACGATAACAGAGCATTTATAAATGAAGACGAAACACTTGACACAACGACTAATGTTAAGATAATAACCGAAATTTTATCTCAAAAAGGATTTCAGATAAACGGCGAATATCAGGAATCAGGTGGATTCGTATTATATCCAAAGGATTATTTTTGTCCCCTTGAAGACTTTACGGGAATTATGGAGAAAACCGATAATACAGCAGTTATTCATTGGTTCAACAAGTCGTGGGTAGACAAAAAGACCCGTTTTCGCTCAAAAATAACACGACCTTTCCATCGAATATTCGGTGAAAATTGCTTTGATTGGTTAAAAAATATATTTGGGAAATAAATATGAAACTTACAATATTTACACCGGCCTATAATCGTGCGCACCTGCTGCCCAGACTTTATGAAAGCATAAAGAAACAGAGTCGCAGCGATATAGAATGGTTGATTATAGACGACGGTTCTGTCGATGATACAAAAACTGTGGTTGATGGATTTATTTTGGAAAAAGCCGTTAATATAAGATATTTTTATCAAAAAAATGCGGGTAAACCGTCGGCATTCAATAACGGCGTATCCAAAGCACAGGGGAAACTGTTCTTCTGTGTGGATTCGGACGATATACTGGCAGATGGTGCGATAGATGAAATCGTTGGTACGAATATCAATGACAATGGTATTGCCGGTATACTCGCACTGAAATGTGATATGGATTCCAATATACTTTCTGATC
>JAZOBW010000119.1:0-1802 GCA_045596185.1 Acutalibacteraceae bacterium
TACCTATGGTTCTTTGTTTGACGCTACACAGACTATGGTTACCAAGATTGATGATGATACCTATCAGGTACAGGTTGTTTCTTGGTATGATAACGAGAACAGTTACACAAGCCAGATGGTTCGTACTATTAAGTATTTTGCAGAAATCTAATTTTTGTGTTTTCAAACCGCCTCTTTTGAGGCGGTTTTTTCTTTACTTTTACGGGATAAAGTGTTATAATTTTTTGCAAGGATGTGATTAAATGAGAAGATGGGGTTTCCTTAGATTTATATCAATTATAATCGTTATTTTAGTTTTGATTTCTTCCGTTGGATGCAGAAAAATTCCAACAGAAGAAAGTGCATATTCTTCCGAATATGAAACTATTATTCAATATGAATATTATACTCCGGAAAATGAGGATGAAAAAACAACATCTTCATCTTCAAATACTACTAATAATTCTTCATCTGCCGTTTTTTCATCCGATAATACAACTACCTCTGCACCCTCTCAAACTGTAGAAGTCGGTTCTATAAATAATCCACAGGTGTATATTTCAAATGCAACCGGCGAAGAACCTTTCAAAAAGGTTTTTTCATCGATGGCAAAGGTATACAGTGTTAAAAAACTTAAACGCGATACCGGATTTGTTGTAGAAATTGAGCCCGAGATTCAGCATCAGACTATTTTTGGCTTTGGTGGCGCCCTTACGGGTACAACTGCAAAAAATCTTGCAAATATGTCTGAAAATAACCGTGCAGAGGCTATGCGTAAACTGTTTGATCCGGAAGACGGTTTGGGCCTTAATATTCTTCGTCAGCCGGTTGGTGTTACCGACTATGCGGTTGAGTATTATACATATAACGATATGCCCGAAGGTCAGACCGATTACGATTTGAAATATTTTACTATTGAAAGAGATAAGGAAATTATAATTCCCAGACTAAAAGATGCGCTTAAACTGAATTCCGATGTCAAGATAATCGCTTCGGTATGGTCACCTCCGTTATGGATGAAATCAAGATATAACTGGGAATCGATATGGGATCTTAATCAAAGCGGCAACAAGAATTATGCTGTAACTTTAAGGCCCGAATGTTATGATGTATTTTCAAGGTATCTTGTTAAGTACATTAAAGCGTATGAGGCAGAAGGATTGCCCATATATTCACTTGTCCCGCAAAACGAACCTACGGGTCTTCACGGTATTCCGGCAGCATACTATAATGCTGATACTATGGCGGATCTTGTAAATAATCACATCGTTCCCACATTTGCTGCAAAC
The DNA here is from genome assembly GCA_045596185.1 of Acutalibacteraceae bacterium. Classification (GTDB taxonomy): domain Bacteria; phylum Bacillota; class Clostridia; order Oscillospirales; family Acutalibacteraceae; genus UBA737. The sequence goes on from JAZOBW010000119.1 coordinate 1,269, forward strand.
GGAATAAAAACAGAACTATGGGCATGGGATTTCAGTTATTTTGAAAATGATACCCATCAGTTTATAATGAAACAGTTTGATAATGTTGCAGGTGTTGCTTTTCATGATTATGCCGGTTCTGCAACACTTATAAGTGATGTATATTATAAATACGAACTGCCGATTCACTTAACCGAGACTGGTGGTGTTGCCGGTAGTACACACAAGGAAGCATGGAATACCAATTTCCTTTTTGTTACTGCAAATGTTATTCGTGCATTTGATTACGGTGCAAGTTCGTATATTCGCTGGAATCTTATCCTTGACGAAATGGGCGGTCCGTCAGATTTGCGTAATCCTCATCTGAAAAAGAAGGCCAACGAGGTTGGTTACGGTGTTATCGGATATAATTCGAAGAACGATACACTGCATTACGGACCTGAATATTATTTGCTGATGCATTTTTCCAAGTTCGTTAAGAGAGATGCAGTTGCAATTGAATCTAACAATCTTATCGATGTTACTGATGGAAGTCGGATCGTAGCCATGTCGTTC
>JAZOBW010000120.1:0-14718 GCA_045596185.1 Acutalibacteraceae bacterium
TGAATTATATGTATTTAAGAAAAAACCGACAGCACAGCATATTAATTCGCTGGGCGGTACTTATATTATGTTTTATTCTGATTATTTCGGGCGGATTTATCAAAACAAGGCCGCTTGTTTTCACCTATGCAAAAAGTGTTGCCGAAACGGTTATGCTTAATGCCGCAAACGATGCCATTCTGATCGTGCTTGAAAGCGAAGAACTTGCATACGGCGAAGTTGCGGTAGTCTCCCGCGATGGAGAAAACAACATAACCGCAATAGAAATAGATGCTGCAAAAACCAATATCCTTAAAAGTAAAATTTCAAATAAGATAGGTGACTGTCTTGATGATGGCAAGATACACTCCCTACCGATTCCATTAGGCTCACTGATAGGTAGTGATTACACTATGGGGTACGGGCCAAAGATAAATTTCAGAGCACAACTTACCCATACAGCGGTAGTTGACTTCAAAAGCGCTTTTATAGATGCCGGTATAAATCACCTGATGCATCAAATCATAATTACGGTCAATATATCCGCAAGTATCCTTATGCTGGGACACACCGAAGGTTTTTCGGTAACCACCAGTGCCATAGCCGCACAAACCGTAATTGTAGGCGAAGTTCCCGATTCCTTCACTCAGGTTGAAGAACACCCCGGTGATGATATAGCAGATGAAATATTTAACTATGCCGAATTAAAATAAAGGAGAATTTCAATGGATTTCAAGCAGGCAAAAAAAAGGGCGAGTGAACTTACTAAAATCATTCGTCATCACAACGAACTATACTACAATCAGGACGCCCCCGAAATCGAAGACTTTGAATACGACGCTCTTATGCGTGAACTTAAAGCGATAGAAAAAGAATTCCCCGAACTGATTTCAAAAAACTCGCCCACACAGAAGGTGGGCGGTGCGGCGCTTAAACTCTTCTCCCCCGTTGCACATTCCGTTAAAATGGAAAGTTTGCAGGATGTTTTCAGCACCGATGAACTGCGTGATTTCGGCGCACGTATCGACACTACGCGAACAACATTTTCGGTAGAGCCTAAAATAGACGGTCTTTCTGTATCGCTTGAATATGATAACGGCAAATTTGTGCGTGGTTCTACGCGCGGTGACGGAAACACCGGCGAAGATGTAACCGCAAATCTACTGGAAATAGAAAGCATACCGAAAACAATATCTTTTAACGGTGCGCTTGAAGTAAGAGGCGAAGTATATATGCCGCAGAGCAGTTTTCTGCGTCTTGTAGAACGACAAGAACTTATGGGCGAAGCACCTGCAAAAAATCCGCGAAATGCAGCCGCAGGAAGTCTAAGGCAGAAAAATCCTGCCGTAACCGCCACCAGGGGACTGGACATTTTTGTATTTAATATTCAGCATATTGAAGGAAAGGAATTCTCCTCACACATAGCTACACTTAATTTCCTTAAAGAGCAGGGATTTTCGGTGCTTCCCAGTTTTACCGAGTGCAAGACTATTGATGAAGCAATTACCGAAGTAGAAAGGATAGGCCTTTCAAGGGGTGCGTTGCCATTCGACATAGACGGCGCCGTTATCAAGGTGGATAACCTTGCCTATCGCACCGAGTTGGGAAGCACAGCAAAATACCCCAAGTGGGCAGTGGCATACAAATATCCCCCAGAAGAAAAAGAAACGGTTTTAAGAGAAATCGAGATAAATGTCGGCAGAACCGGTGCACTTACCCCCACCGCAGTTTTTGATCCAATTACACTTGCAGGTACTACCGTAAGCCGTGCCGTTTTACACAATGAGGATTTTATCCTTTCTAAAGGTATCGGTATAGGCGATACTATTGTTGTACGCAAAGCAGGTGAAATTATCCCTGAAGTGTTATCTGTAAGCAAACACACCGAAAACTCCAGACCTTTCATTATGCCGACACACTGTCCCTCCTGCGGTTCACAAGTCACCCGTGAAGAGGGTGAGGCGGTCATTCGTTGCACAAATACCGACTGCCCTGCACAGTTATTACGGCATCTGATACACTTTACCTCTCGTGATGCTATGGACATTGAAGGACTTGGTCCTGCTGTATTGGAACAACTGGTAGATGCCGGACTGGTAACAGACATCGTTGATCTTTATATGCTCGATAAAGAGCGTGTTTCAAATCTTGAAAGAATAGGCGAAAAATCCGCAGAAAATATGCTTAATGCAATAGAAGCATCTAAACAAAACGATCTTGCAAGACTGATATTTGCTTTTGGTATCAGACATATCGGTAACAAGGCGGCAAAACTTATTACCGAACGCTTTTTGAACATTGACGAGATACTTTCTGCAACCACCGAAGACTTTGAAAGTATAGACGGTTTCGGTAAAATAATGGCAGATGCCGCCGCAAGGTTTTTCGCCCTTGACGAAACGAAGCAGATGATTGAACGTTTGCGAGATGTAGGCGTTAATATGAGTTCCGAAGATAAAAAGATCGGCGACACATTCAAAGGTATGACATTTGTGCTCACGGGAACTTTGCCGACATATACAAGAAGTGCCGCCGCAGAGATAATTGAATCTTTAGGTGGCAAGGTATCATCATCGGTCTCCAAAAAGACCACCTATGTATTAGCCGGAGAAGATGCCGGATCAAAATTGGAAAAAGCCGCCGCACTGGGTGTAGAGATTATCGATGAAGAAAGATTTAATCAAATGATAGCAAAATAGAATTAAACCCCGCTACATTTTACAAAATGTAGCGGGGTCATTTTTTAAAACAAATCGGTAGAAAGATATCTTTCGCCTGTATCCGGCAATAAAACAACTATTCTTTTGCCCTTATTTTCAGTAATTTTCGCCAGTTTCATAGCCGCAAATGCCGCCGCACCCGACGAAATACCAACGAGTATACCTTCGTATTTTGCAATAGCTCTGGCAGCGCTGTACGCCTGTTCTTCACTGACGGTTATTATCTCATCATATATACCGGTGTCGAGCGTATCGGGAATAAAGCCTGCGCCTATTCCCTGTAGTCCGTGTTTACCCGATGTACCCTTTGATAAAACGGGTGAATTTTCCGGTTCTACCGCAACTATCTTTACGGCCGGATTTTTTTCTTTAAGATAGCGACCAATGCCGCTTAGCGTTCCACCCGTACCCACACCTGCAACAAAAATATCCACATTACCTTGAGTATCATTCCATATTTCGGGGCCTGTGGTGTGGTAGTGAGCATCAGGATTGGCAGGATTAACAAACTGTCCTGCAATAAAACTGCCCTTCATTTTATCGGCTATTTCCTGCGCCTTATCAATAGCGCCTTGCATTCCGAGGGTACCATCGGTAAGAATTATTTCGGCACCGTAAGCGCCGATAAGTTTACGCCGCTCAATGCTCATCGTTTCAGGCATTGTGATAATAAGTTTATACCCTCTTGCAGCCGCAACAGCCGCAAGGCCTATTCCGGTATTACCGCTTGTGGGTTCAATTATCACACTATCGGGTGTCAGAAGACCCTTTTGTTCGGCATCCTCTATAATAGAAACCGCTACCCTATCCTTAACGCTTCCGCCGGGATTGAAAAATTCCAACTTTGCAAGTATAGTGGCTACACAACCGTTTTCCTTTTCAATATGCGGCAGTCGCAACAAAGGTGTATTGCCTACGAGTTCGCTAACATCGTTATATATCTTCATTTTCATCCCCATTACCGTTCTTTGATTTACGTCTTTCTTTAACGATGCCGATAACCATAACCACCGCCACCGATGCAAACACTGCTATTCCCAATACAAAAAGCACCGTAAGCCAAAGAGGAAATGGGGTTTTGCTCTCATTTATTTCAAATGTATCGACAATGGTATCGAAAGAAAATGTGCCTTTATCGGATGGCATATAAACCGATATACGGTATATTTTTCCGCCGAACACGGTAATATACTGTTGAGAAATATAATCCCCGCCGCTATCGGTAAGTTGTTCGGTAAAAAGGATGAAAACATATTTTTTACCCTTAAATATCCGAAAATCACCATTTTCATCCCCCGAAAGGACATCAGCAACCTGTGTTATTTCGTTATCATCCAGAGCCGAAAGATTGCCAACCAGTTCGGCAAATTCATTTTCGTAAGATGATATTCTTATTTGCATACTGTTGTCCTTATCGGCGGCAAGAAAAAGTACGCCGTTTTGCTCGAAATAATCGCCTAATTCATCTGAAGTCATTCCAACAGTATCGGCGATACTATCAAGTTTATCACCGCTGTATGCAAAGATATACTCATCACCCACATCAATGGAAACTTCCCTTGTTGCGGCGAGTACCGAAATAGGGCAAATAACCATTATACAAAGGATAAAACACAAAATTTTTTTCAAAAAATCACCTTAAAGATTATTCTGCCTGCGGGCGGCAGTAAGGGTATTCTTCATAAGCATTGCAATGGTCATAGGTCCTACGCCGCCGGGAACGGGGGTTATTGCCGAAACCTTTTCACAAACTGCAGCAAAATCAACATCGCCGCACAGTTTTCCCTGCGAACGGTTCATACCAACATCTATAACAACTGCGCCTTCCTTGACCATATCAGCGGTAACAAAATTCGCCCTGCCTACAGCGGCCACCAAAATATCTGCCTGTCTTGTTATTTCGGCAAGGTTTTCGGTTCTGGAATGGCAGATAGTTACAGTGCCATGCTTGTGCAAAAGCAACATTCCCATAGGTTTTCCAACGATATTCGAACGACCTATGACAACACAGCGTTTACCTGCGGGATCTATGTTATAATGGGAAAGCATTTCCATTATTCCTGCGGGGGTGCAGGGTACAAAATCATAGTTTCCGGTCATTATTCTGCCGACATTCTGCGGATGGAATGCATCAACATCTTTTTCGGGAGAAATTGCATTTATAACTGCCTGCTCATCAATATGATGCGGCAGTGGCAGTTGACAAAGAATACCGTTTATAGTCTTCTCATTATTCAGTGTATTTATAAGTGCAAGAAGTTCATCTTGTGAAGTGCTTTCGGGAAGAAGATACTCCTGAGATATCATTCCAAGTGCCTCACACGCCTGTTTCTTGTTAGAAACATATATCTTTGAAGCAGGATCTTCACCTACAAGAATCACGGCAAGACCTACCGATATTCCTTCTTTTTTAAGTTCTGCAACCTGCTCTTTAACCTGCTCTTTAACGGCAGCCGATACTGCCTTTCCGTCAATTATCGTATACATCATCTGACTCCTCAATACCAACCGTGTTTTCTTCGGCGGTTATTTCTTGTGTAATTTCATCGGTATCGCCAAATACCGAAATATACTCATCAGCATTATTGCCCGACGAGATGCGTTTGCGAATAATTATTATGGCTGTAAGACAACCGATGAATATCAGAAACGACACCAAAACCGATACCCTGATGGGACCCACAAGCATAAGACTGTCGGTTCTGAAATTTTCTACTATTGCGCGCTCAAATCCGTACCATACACCGTACGACAGTACGACTTCACCCTTGAAACGGCGCCTTTTGCTAATTGCGTGAAGGACAAAAACACCTGCTATGCACCATAAAGATTCATACAAAAAGCACGGATGTACAAGACCCTCTCCCATCTCCGATATGGTGCGATTGCTCTGCATTCCCCACCAACTGCTTCCGGTAAATGTTCCGTAAGCCTCTTGATTAAAGAAGTTGCCCCAACGGCCAACACCCTGACCGATAAGAAAACCAATGGCGGTGATATCAAACATATCGAGAATGTTCACCTTGCGAAGATAACACATAAGACCTCCGCAAAGAAATGCCGCTATGACGCCGCCGTATATTGCGATGCCTGAAAAGCCCTGTGAAGTGCCAAAACCGAAAAAATCCTTTATTCCGGTAAGTTTCTCACCGTCAAACAAAACATAATAAAGTCTTGCACCCAATACCGCAACGGGGGTGGTAACAAGCACAACATCAAGCATTTTATCGGTGGAAAGTTCAAACCGTTCGGCGTTTTTCATAGCGTATATAATTGCACCCAAAAAGCCAAGTGCTATGATTATACCGTACCAGTAAATATCCCAGCCATTTTTTCCTATAGGCAGTGTAAAAGCCACCGGATCTATAGTAAGTTTTATACCGAAAATAATAATATCATATGGTGGCATTTACATTTCCTCCTTAGGAAGTATTACCGACAGCACACTGTTTTCATCATCAAAAACATCAAGGCGTCTATAAACATCGTCGGCCGTTACAGATTTGAGCAGTTTTATTTCCTCAAAAAGATCGTAATCAGACATAGCACATTCTACAAGTTGCATTGCCATTCCCGAAACATTGTTGAATCCCCTGATGGCATCGCCATACATTCCGCATTTAACGGCAGAAAAAAGTTTCTTATCTATACCTTCAATTTTAATTCGGGCGATTTCAGCCTTGATTTCCTCAGCTACCCGTTTAGGGTCCGAAGATTCTCCCGAAAAGATTACCGATGCGTAACCATGGCCGTTAAAATACTCGCTTTCAAAATCGTCGTTTATAAGTCCTTCGTTCATCAGTTTTGCATACAAAGGCGAAGAGTCGCCGCAAAGAATTTCCAGCAACAATGACATACATATTTTGCTCTTCAAACGGCGATGCGGAGTAGTTATCTTCTGCTTATATCCGAAACAGAACATCGGCATACCAACCTCAAGTCTCTGTTCTACATAAGGGTTAACTATCTGGTGCGGTTCTTCAAATTCGCCTCGCTCTATCTCAACAGCCTCATGCATTATGATAGATGAATCGATTTGGCGAAGAATCCTTTCGGTATCCACATTGCCGACAATACAAATAAACATATTTGCCGGATTATAAAAAGTATCATAACATTTATAAAGCAGATCGGCATTTATTTCGGCAATTGATTCCACCGTTCCCGCAATATCTATTCTGACAGGATGGCAAGAATACATATTCATAAGCATATTGAACAGAACCCTCCAAGAAGGACTGTCATCATACATACGGATTTCCTGACCGATTATCCCCTGCTCTTTTCTAACCGTTTCCTCTGTAAAATAAGGCGACTGAACAAAATCAAGCAGTATGGCAAGATTATCATAAAAACGGTCGCTGCAGGTAAAAAGATAACAGGTGCGGTCAAAAGATGTAAACGCATTTGCATAAGCGCCCGTCTCGGCGTATCTTGTAAAGGCATCGCCATCTTCGCTTTCAAAAAGTTTATGCTCAAGATAATGAGCAATACCTTCGGGAACCTCTATAAAATCGCCGCCGTTTTTTGAAAAACGGGTATCGATAGAGCCGTACTTGGTACCGAAAATAGCATGTGCCGAAGAATGTTGCGGCTTTTCCATTATATATATTCTTAATCCCGACGGGTGGGTGACCTTAACATAACTTTCCCCTATCGGGCTTTCAAAGATTTCTCTTTTCATCGTTCACCCTCCTTAGGAAGCAGACGGTATACCGTATGCAGGTTTACGCCCTGCGCAACCTTGATAACGGCGTTTCGGCTTACCTTTGATAAAAGTTCTGCCGCATCGCGCGGAGAAATCACCGAATTCCCAATTTTAAGCGAATACCATATATCCAGCGAATCCTGACTGTCATCATAAGTATTAAAGGAATCGGCCAGACTTTTAAGCGATGAATTAAATTCAAAATCGCTGAACTCGCCACGTTTTACTATTTCCAGTTGTTCAAGTATCGCTTCCTGTGCCTTATCAATATTAACGGCTTCAACACCGCTGTCAACCGTAAGCAGACCCTTCACCCTGACAGACGATGCCGCACAGTAATAACAAAGACTCATCTTTTCCCTTACATTTGCAAAAAGTCTTGAATAAGGACCGCCTCCGAATAGGTCACACATAACAAGCAGGGGCATGGTTTTATCATCTCCGCCATGCACACGGCTTGAAAAGCCCATAACCAGTTTTCCCTGTGCAACATCCATACGCTCGGTAACGGTATTTACCTTGGTTGCTTTACGGGTAGGGGTGCTTAAAGAATAATCAGCAATATTACCTCTGTCAACGGTTGAAAACCGCTCAGCAACGGTATTAAACAGGCCCGACGGAAGTTGACGAGAAATCACATTCACCCTGACGGTGGCCGTTTTCAGCATAGTACACCAAGCATTATACAGACCTTCGCCCGTAACGGCACCTATCTGCTCCTCGGTCCCGCATTTTGACACACCGTAGGGTTTACCCTTATACATTTCTTCAATAAGACGCCTTTTGGCATATGTGCGTTTTTCGCTCATTTCGCCGCGTATATGCTCTATTGCCTTGCGTTTTTCACGATTAAGATCGGCTTCGCAAAAAGCACCGTTTTCAACCTTGGGTTCGAAAATAAGTTCGGTAAGCAACCTGCAGGCCTGATCGCACAGAGGTTCACCGTCAAGAGTATAGCGGTCATCTATAACCGATATCGCCATTTTAAGCAGTTGATAGTCACCCACTTTTTCAACCGATGCCGAAAGTTTGGCTCCATATAACCTATTGAGTTTATAGTTAAGTTTCGAAAAATCGGGATACTGTTTACTGCTGCTGGTAAGCATAAACGGCAGCAGTGCATACTCTGCCGCCTTTTCGGCATCTAGCGGCAGATAGAAATTGAACGATATCAATGTTGTATTGAAACGAACATTATGAATAAAAAGTCCGTCAACACCTTCAGAAAGCCTTGTAAGATTGTGGCTCATACAACTCCTCCTAATACTCAGTATAATGATTAGTATAACACATCTTGGGAAATATTAACAGTATAATTTTATTCACCAAGAATTTTAACACCAAAATCCCGCAAAACCGACGTTAAACGGCATACAGGCAGACCAACCACATTGAAATAATCGCCCTTTATTTCGCTTACGAATAATGAAGCCGTACCCTGTATACCGTATGCACCTGCCTTGTCGTCGCTCTCACCCAAAGCAACATATGCGCGTATTTCTTTTTCAGAAAGCTGCCTGAAGGTTATATCGGTAACCTCTACACAACGAACAACCTTTTCACCCTGTCTTATACATAGCGCCGTCATAACCTGATGTGTTTTCCCCGAAAGATTTTTCAGCATTTCCACGGCGTTTTCACGGTCGGTAGGCTTTCCTAAACGAGCGCCGTTACAAACTACCATTGTATCGGCAGCAATTATTATATCGTTATCAGTGAAATTTCGCGCAACCGCTGCCGCTTTATCTGAACTTATGCGCATAACATTTTCCTGCGGCGAAAGCGAAAAATCAATATTTTCATCCACCTGCGCAACGCAAACCTCATATTCTATGCCCAGCATCGAAATAAGTTGCCTTCTGCGAGGGGACTTTGAAGCCAGAATTATTGCCATTAAAACACATCCTTTTTTTAATAATAACAGTATTTACCCTATTTTACAACAATAATTTTATAACAGCCATCTATATATATTATTATACTTGTAATTTGGAACAAAATATGGTAATATGTATATGATTTTCGGTTCCAAATACAAAAAATAAAAGGAGTATATGTTATGAAATGTCCTTTTTGCGGCTACGAAGAAAGTAAAGTTATAGACTCAAGACCTACCGACGAGGGCGAACGCATACGTCGCCGCCGCGAGTGTCTTAAATGCGCCAAAAGATTTACAACATACGAAATTGTTGAAAATCTTCCCATAATAGTCATTAAAAAAGACCGTACGCGCGAGGTTTATAACCGTGAAAAACTTATGAACGGTATGTTGCGCGCCTGCGAAAAGCGCCCCGTTTCGCTTGAAACGCTTGAACACGCGCTCGATGATATCGAAGCAGTAATTCAGAACTCGCTTGACCGTGAGATAAGCAGTGAAAAACTTGGTGAACTCGTTATGGAAAAACTAAAAGACATAGACGAGGTTGCCTATGTTCGTTTTGCATCGGTTTACCGTCAATTCAAGGATATAAATACATTTATGGAAGAACTTGCTAAGTTGCTTAAAAACAACTGATTCAGGAGGCCCTATGAACGATAATGAGCGTTTGGCGCAACTTTTGTTGCCTAATATAGATAAAACACCCGATTACTATGAATCACAGTACCCTGCGCGCAACCTGCCCGAGGGGGCAAGGGTTACAAGAATTGCGCCCAGTCCCACAGGATACCTGCATCTGGGAACACTTTTTGCAGCACTTGTTAACCGCATCACCGCAACATCTACTTCAGGTATTTTTTTCACCCGTATAGAAGATACCGATAAAAAACGAGAGATCGAAGGCGGTATCGAAGATATTATTGACGGTCTTAACCGCTTTGGTATATCAATAGACGAAGGTTTTGTAAGCGGCACTGAACAGAAGGGCAAATACGGCCCCTATCAGCAGAGTCACCGCGCAGAAATATATCAGACCTATGTTAAAAAATTGATCGCGGAAGGTTTAGCGTATCCGTGTTTCTGCACAGCAGAAGAACTTGACGCGGTGCGCAAACAGCAAGAATCACAAAAAATCCGCACCGGTTACCACGGCAAGTGGGCAAAACACCGCGATATAACCTACGAAGAAGCCAAGGCGCTTATTGATGAAGGAAAGCCCTTTGTTATCAGGCTTAAATCATTGGGTAGCGAAGAAAACCGCATAGTATTTGATGATGGCATCAAGGGCAAGATAGAAATGCCCGAAAACGATGAGGATTTCGTTTTGCTTAAATCGGACGGTATCCCAACCTATCACTTTGCCCACGCGGTGGACGACCATCTTATGCACACCACCCATGTTATGCGTGGTGACGAATGGATATCTTCGGTGCCGAAACACATTCAACTGTTCAAATATCTGGGCTTTAAGGTTCCCAAATATGCACACATTTCCCCTATAATGAAACTGGATAACGGTGCCAAGCGCAAGATATCCAAGCGCAAAGATCCCGAGGCGGCCGTTCATTTCTTTGCCGAACAGGGTTACGACTGTGACAGTGTTATCGAATATCTTATGACCATTGCCGCATCTGATTTCGAAGATTGGCGCAGAGCAAATCCGAATACCGACTACCGTGATTTCAAATTCAATCTTAAAAAGATGAGTGTTTCGGGTGCGCTGTTCGACGAAAATAAACTGAACGATGTAAGTAAAATACAGATTGCGAAACTTTCAAGCGATACAGTCTATGATAAACTGACCGTATGGGCAAAGGAATTTGATACACAGTTTTACAATATTCTTACACAGTCTCCAGACTATACGCGGGCGGCCCTTGCTATTGACCGTGACGGTGCCTCCAAGCCGCGCAAGGACATCGCAAAATGGAGTGATGTAAAGGATTATCTTGCATACTTCTATCGTTCGCTTTACACCCCCGACCACACCCTTCCGGAGAACATCTCGGGCGATGATGCAAAAGCATTTCTCAGCGCGTACAAACAGGTATATAATCCCGATGATGAGCGTCAGGATTGGTTTGAACGCATTAAATCGGTCTGTCCCGTACTCGGTTTTGCTGCCGAAACGAAGGAATATAAGGCAAATCCCGATGCATTCAAGGGAAGCGCCGGTGATCTTAGCACCGTGCTCAGAATTGCCGTTACCGGCAGACGCAACACACCCGATCTTTGCGGCATAATGAAGGTGCTTGGAAAAGATGAGTGTTTTGCCAGAATTGATGATATGATAAATTCACTTTAAGAGGTTTTACAATGGACGAGAAAAACATTTTGAATAATACAGAAGAAGCGATTGCACCTTCTAACTTTATTCACGATTTTATTGACGAAGATCTTGCGGAGGGTGTTTACAATAAGGTGCAGACCCGATTCCCACCCGAACCGAACGGTTATCTGCATATAGGCCACGCAAAAGCTATTTGCATCGACTTCGGCACCGCCGAAAAATATAACGGCGTTTGCAATCTTCGCCTTGACGACACCAACCCTACGAAAGAGGATGTCGAATATGTAGATGCCATAATGGAAGACATTAAATGGCTCGGCTTTGATTGGGCAAATGTTTACTATGCATCCGACTATTTCGACTTCATATACGAGTGTGCACTGAAACTTATTGATAAAGGACTTGCTTATGTTGACGAAAGCAGTGCCGATACCATTCGCGAAATGCGCGGTACACTTACCGAATCAGGTGTTGAAAGTCCCTATCGCAATCGCCCCGTTTCTGAATCACGCGACCTTTTTGAGCGTATGACGAAGGGTGAATTTGACGAGGGTGCAATGGTTCTTCGCGCAAAGATAGATATGACCTCTTCAAATCTCAATATGCGTGACCCGGTTATATACCGAATCTTGAAGGCACACCACCACCGCACGGGTGATAAGTGGTGTGTATACCCGATGTATGACTTTGCACATCCGCTCAGCGATGCTAAAGAGGGGGTAACCCACTCGCTGTGCTCACTGGAATTTGAAAACCACCGTCCCCTTTATAATTGGGTGCTTGAAGCAGCCGAACTGCAGACTCCGCCACGCCAGATAGAGTTCGCAAGAATGAACGTAAACTATACGCTCACCAGCAAAAGAAAGTGCTTGAAACTTGTTAACGACGGTTTGGTATCAGGATGGGACGACCCCAGAATGGCAACCCTTTGCGGTATGCGCCGCCGCGGATACCCTGCAGCAGCAGTACGCAGTTTTGTTGATAAGATCGGCGTTTCAAAGGCTTACAGTGTTATCGATTATGCACTGCTTGAATCTTGTGTAAGAGACGACCTTAACGCCAATGCTGACCGCACCATGGCGGTACTTCGTCCCCTTAAGATAGTTATAGACAACTATCCTGCCGATATGACCGAGGAGATCGAGGTTGAAATTAACCCCAACAAGCCCGAACTTGGTAAAAGAACGGTCACTTTCTCGAACGAACTTTATATCGAACAGGACGACTTTATGCTTGACCCTCCCGGCAAGTATTTCCGTCTTTGCCCTGCTAAAGAGGTTCGCCTTAAAGGTGCCTACTATATCAGATATTCTTCTCACGAAGTTGACAGCGACGGAAATATAACAGTAGTTCACTGCACCTACGACCCCGAAAGCCGCGGCGGTGAAACCCCCGATGGCAGAAAGGTCAAAGGCACTCTGCACTGGGTAAGTGCCGCACACGCGGTTGATGCCACTGTTCGTTTATATGACCGCCTTTTCAATGTGGAAAACCCCAGCGACGAAGAGGGTGTTTTCTCCTTTGCAGATAACCTTAACCCCGACTCGCTGGTCGTGTTGGAAAACTGCAAACTGGACAGCACCACCGCAAATGCCGCCATTGGCACAACATTCCAGTTTATGAGACAGGGATACTTCTGTGTTGACAGTGATTCCACCCCCGAAAGACCGATCTTTAACCGCACCGTTGCGCTGAAAGATTCATTTGTGAAAAAATTATGATTAAAATCAGTGATATTTACGACTATTTGTGCGGACTTTATCCGCTTGAAACCGCTTGTGATTTTGATAATGTCGGTCTGCTTGTAGGTGATAAAGACGCTGTAATTTCTTCGGTATTGGTATCACTTGACTGCGACATCACCACCGTGGAGAAAGCAAAGGAACTGGGATGTAACCTTATCGTTACCCACCATCCTGTTATCTTTAACCCGATACGCTCGGCAACAGCAGACAGCATCGTTTTCAAACTTATCGAAAGCAATATCGCGGTTATTTCGATGCATACAAATCTTGATATTGCAAATGGCGGCGTAAACGACCACCTTTGCGATGCACTTGGACTTAGCGATGTTTCGGTATTTACCGCAAGTGATGGTTTTGATATCAGAAGTGCTGCCAGTCCCATTTCTAACCCCGATGAACTTGCAGTCTACATCCGCACAAAACTAGGTTGTAATGTGCGCTATGTTGCAGGAAAAAATGAAATCAAACGGCTACTGATTTGTTCAGGCAGCGGCGGTGATTTTCTATACGATGCCGCAACCAACGGCTTTGACGCCCTTATTACCGCCGATGTAAAGCACAATATCTTTATTGATGCCGTAAATCTTGGCATTTCCCTATTTGATGCAGGACATTACCACACGGAAGATGTTATTGTTGAGCCGCTTTGTGATACAATTTCCCAAAGGTTTAGCGATATTCCTGTTTTCACCTTCCACGCCGATAAAATCAAGCATATTTAGTATAAAATACAAGCCCGTCTTCATATTCTCAAACAGAGGTATGAAAGGCGGGTTTTTTATGAAATATATTATAGTAACAAAAAGGCGGCTTATGCTGTGCCTATCGGTTCTGATGACACTTATTATCGTAAGTGTGAGTTCGGCAGTGGCATTTGCCGGCAACGACCGACTGCTACCCATATACTGCGTTGAAACCGATAAAAAGCAGATAGCAATAAGTTTTGATGCCGCTTGGGGTAACGACGACACCCAAACACTTATCGATATTCTTGAGGAATACGATGTTCCTGCAACCTTTTTCATTGTGGGAACCTGGGTAGATAAATATCCCGAATCGGTAAAGGCGCTTCACGATGCCGGCCATCAGATACACAATCATTCAAACACACATCCCTATATGACACAGTTATCAAGCGAACAGATGGTAAATGAAATCAAAAGTTGCAACCGCAAAATTGCCGAAATAACCGGCGTTACTCCTACCCTGCTCCGACCACCCTACGGTGATTACGATAATTCTGTAATAAATACGGTAGATAGTTGTGATATGTATACAATACAGTGGTCGGTAGACAGTCTTGATTGGAAAGATAACGCCACACCCGAGAGTATCTGCCAAAGGGTTACAAGCAAGGTTAAAAACGGCTCAATCGTGCTGTTCCATAACGATGCCGA
>JAZOBW010000121.1:0-3065 GCA_045596185.1 Acutalibacteraceae bacterium
TTGAACTTGAGTTTTCCTATGTTGTTTTTTATAAAATCATCTAAAATTTTCAGATGTTCCCTATTTTTTCCACCCACAACTTGAATTGCAAAATATCCTCCTTTATACAAGTCGGGATACAACTCAAGAATTGGAATATCAATACAGAGTATGTTTTTTTGTCGAAAACAAAAGAAACGGGAAAATGTCTTGTAACCCTTAATGAGAAACAGGTGCCCACATATAATCTTCTTGATAATGTTGCATACGATTATATACCTGCGCCAACGCTCAAACAATCGTTTGATGTTTTCTATTTCGGCACTCTTTCTTTGCGAAGCCGTTATAATCTTTCAACAGTAAAAAATATTCTTGATAACAATAATTTTTCCGATGTGTTTGTGGATCTGAATATCAGACCGCCGCACTATTCAAAGGAAAATATTCTTTTTGCACTATGTAATGCATCTATTGTTAAAATTAGTGATGAAGAACTGAAAGTTGTACTTGAAAATGCGGATATTGATGATGTTTCTGATTATAAAAAGGCAGCACTGGCACTTTCACAAAAATTTACAAATCTTAAGATGATAATAATTACCTTGGGTCCAAAAGGTGCATATCTGTTTGAAACTGCAGAAAAAACGGAACATTCCTGCGGCGTTGTGGATCTGCCGGTCGTCTCAACCGTAGGGGCAGGTGACAGTTTTGCTGCCGCTTTTTTGTCACAGTATCTTTCCGGTAAGGGGATAGATTCAGCACTTGAAACAGCATCGAAAGTCAGCAGTTTTGTTGTTTCTGAAAAAGATGCCGTACCGGAGTATGATTCCACAATTTTTTCTTGAATTTTCACTTAAAATAACTTGACAATAAATATTGTATATGGTACTATATATTAAAATAATCTTTAAGTTTACGCTGTGGCGTCGGTAAGATTATGGAATATGTAAGTTTTGAAATAAATATATTGCCATATGCATATATTTGTCCTACTTTATGTTACCAGCCTTGCCGATTCCGGCAGGGCTTTTTTTCTGTTAGGAGGGACTTCAATGGATAAAATCAAAGCGACAGTTCTTAATGTTGATTCGTCCCTTGATTTTCTTTCAAAACCCGACGAGGGCTTGTTCATTGACCACAAAAGCCTTCTTGAATCATCTGAATATGTCATTCTTCCCGGCTTTTGTGATGTGCATGTGCATTTTCGTGAGCCGGGATATTTTTATAAAGAAACAATTTTGAGCGGCAGTATGGCGGCCGCAAGAGGTGGTTATACAAGCGTTTGCACTATGCCGAACCTTAATCCTGTTCCGGATTCTGCAGAAAACCTTAAACTTCAAACAGATATAATAAAACGCGATGCTGTTATTGATGTTTATCCCTATGCGGCCATTACTGTAGGTCAGCGTGGGACAAACCTTTCGGATATGCAGTCTTTGGCAAATGAATGCATCGCTTTTTCGGATGACGGCAGGGGTGTGCAGGACTCAGAATTGATGAAAGCGGCTATGCTTCAGGCAAAATCGTTGGGCAAAATGATTGTTGCACACTGTGAAGATAATTCACTGCTATTCGGCGGTTATATTCACAAGGGAAAATATGCCGAGCAACATTCCCACCGCGGTATCAGCAGTGAAAGTGAATGGAAACAGATAGAACGCGACATTAAACTTGCTGACGAAACCAGGTGTCCTTATCATGTGTGTCACATTTCCACAAAGGAAAGTGTTTCACTTATTCGTGATGCCAAAAAAAGCGGCGTGGATATAACCTGTGAAACCGGACCGCATTATCTTATATTTGATGAAAATAACCTTATAGAGGACGGACGTTTCAAAATGAATCCGCCACTCAGGTCAAAAGAGGATAAAATTGCCTTGATAGAAGGCGTAATTGACGGCACTATTGATATGATTGCAACTGATCACGCACCGCATTCTGCTGAGGAAAAATCAAAAGGTCTTGAAAAAAGTGCTTTTGGAATAGTCGGTCTTGAAACTGCTTTTCCTGCGATGTATACGCATCTTGTAAAGCAAAATATTATCAGCATTGAGCAACTTATGCGCCTTATGGCTATAAATCCAAGAAAACGTTTCGGTATTTCTTTCGGAAAAGACTTTTCGATTTGGGATCTCAACAAGCGAATCATTGTAAACCCGTCTGAATTTTTATCGAAGGGCAGATCCACCCCGTTCGAGGGTATGTCACTTTTTGGTAAATGCCTTTTGACTGTACACAACGGTAAAACGGTTTACGATCTTTAATATGTAATTTATCTGGAGGTTTTAATATATGGCAAAGAGAACAGACATTAAAAAGGTATTGATAATCGGTTCCGGTCCTATCGTTATCGGTCAGGCGGCGGAATTTGACTATGCCGGAACACAGGCGTGTCTTGCGCTTAAAGAAGAGGGTTACGAGGTAATTCTTGTCAACTCTAACCCTGCAACCATTATGACCGATACTTCAATAGCGGATAAGGTTTATATGGAACCGCTTACACTTGAGTACATCGCAAAGATACTGCGATACGAAAGACCCGATGCTATCGTTCCGGGAATTGGCGGACAGACAGGTCTTAACATTGCTATGCAACTCGAAAAGAAGGGTGTTCTTAAAGAATGTCAGGTTGAACTTCTCGGAACCAGCAGCGAAAGCATTGAACGCGCAGAAGACCGTGAAATGTTCAAAGAACTTTGTGAAGAAATTGGTGAGCCTACCATTCCTTCAGAGATTACCTACAGCATTGAGGAAGCAAAGGTTGCTGCTCAAAAAATCGGCTATCCCGTTGTACTTCGCCCTGCATTCACTCTCGGTGGTACCGGAGGCGGTTTTGCCAACAATGAAGATGAACTTGTAGAAGTTGGTCTTAACGCCTTCAAACTTTCTCCAGTTCATCAGGTTCTTATCGAAAAAAGTGTTAAGGGCTATAAGGAAATTGAATTTGAGGTTATGCGCGACAGCAACGATCATGCCATTACCATTTGCGGTATGGAAAACGTTGATCCCGTAGGTGTTCATACAGGTGACTCAATTGTTGTTGCACCTATTCTTTCGTTAAACGATCACGACCTTAAGATGCTTAA
>JAZOBW010000122.1:0-5540 GCA_045596185.1 Acutalibacteraceae bacterium
TATACCGAAGCCTTTCAGTACCTCTGCTACTGTGTGGGCATAAATGCAAATCAGGTTTTGGGCCGTGCGCATGAAGTCGGAGGCCAAGCGGTCTTAGGAAGACAAATGTCTTAGCCAACTCCTTGGCTCACAGAACGACATGGCTACGATCCGACTTTATACCGAAGCCTTTCAGTACCTCTGCTACTGTGTGGGCATAAATGCAAATCAGGTTTTGGGCCGTGCGCATGTATGGAACAGTGTTAAAATAGAAGGCGAGTGGTATCAGGTCGATGTAACGTGGGACGATCCCGTCCTGAGTAACGGTGGCAGCGGGGACGGCAATCACGATAATTTTAATCTTACATCGGAGCAGATGTATGAAGTTCATCCTCCGTTAGAAGAAACTGTTCTTGTCGTTCCGGAGTGTACCGCTACCGATAATGCGTATAAAGGGGATAAATAATATGATAAAGCGGCCGGTTAAATACCGACCGCTAATTTTTTGAAAATCATTTTTTAAGGAAGTTTTTAATTGCCGTGATGGTTTCGTCACTTACAACATGCTCGATTTTACAGGCATCTTTTGCAGCGATTTCATCTTCAACACCGATAAAAGCCAAAAACTGCGAAAGCACGGTGTGGCGTTCAAAAATCTTTTTGGCTGTTTTACGACCTTCGTCGGTAAGTGACAAAAGCCCATCCTGCGCCATAACAAGATATCCACCCTTTTTAAGCAGACCTACCGCCCTGCTTACGCTGGGTTTCGAATATCCCATATGTTCTGCAACATCAATACTGCGTACAGAACCGGTCTTTTGTGAGAGCAGATATATAGTTTCAAGATACATTTCAGCGGATTCGTGCAGATACATAACAAAATCCTCCTTATCTGCAAGTATTGTACCATATAAGAAATTTATTTTCAAGTGCTAAAGAAGACACTGAAAAATAGAAAATTTTTCAAAAAAAGTATTGACAAATATACCGAAGAGTGCTAATATAACTATGCGGTTAGCAACGGCTAATTGCGCACATAAATCAACGGGAGTTATATTATGAACTTATTGCAAGCAGAGGAAGGAAAAGAATATATCGTTCAGCGAATCGATACTGATGACGAGGAGTTGGATGCTTTTTTGTTTTCTTTAGGCTGCTACAGCGGTGAACCTATAACTGTTATATCTCGCCTTAAAGGCGGATGTATCATTTCCGTTAAGGACGGCAGATATAATATAGACAATCAACTTGCAGCCGCTATTTTGATCTGAAAACAGCGGCAGCAAGCACAAAAAACTGTCTGTATTTGGTCTGCTGATTACTTTTGTATTTTGGTTAGCATAGGCTAACCAAAATAAGATCAGGAGGAGTTTTTAATGAGGATCGCATTGGCGGGAAATCCGAACAGTGGTAAAACTACAATGTATAATGCACTTACCGGTTCCAACGAAAAGGTGGGAAACTGGGCAGGTGTTACTGTGGAAAAAAAGTTTCACACGATAAAAAGAAGTTACTACAACGGACCTCTTGAGGTTGTTATTGTTGATCTTCCGGGTGCCTATTCTATGTCGCCCTTTACTTCGGAAGAAAGCATCACAAGTTCTTATGTCAGGGAAGAAAATCCCGATGTAATTATAAATATTGTTGATGCTACAAATTTAAGCAGAAGTCTCTTTTTTACCACACAACTGCTTGAACTCGGAATTCCTATGGTAGTGGCACTGAATAAATCGGATATCAACCGAAAAAAGCAGACCGTGATAGATGATGAACTTCTTTCGGCACTGCTCGGTTGTCCTGTAATCGATACCGTTTCCACCACGTCGGACGGTCTTTCAAAGATAGTTTCCGCTGCTGTAGAGCAGATGGGCAGGGTGCAGAAACCGCCATATGTACAACCCGATATTGACCTTACAAATAAAAAAGCTGTTCTCTCCGCCGACAGAAAGCGCTTTGAATTTGTAAACAGTATCGTAAAAGAGGTTGAAAAAAGAAAGATACATACGAATCAAAAAAATGCACAGGATCGCATTGATGAAATACTTACAAACAAATGGCTTGGGATACCGATATTTGCGGTTGTTATGTTTTTGGTATTTCAAATATCGCAGGCATGGCTTGGTCCGTGGATAGCGGAAGGATACGAATTCAAAAACGGTTTTACAATTCCCGGTCTTGTTACACTTATCGATTTGTTTAAGGATTGGGTTGCAGGGGCACTTTCCGGCGGTAACGAGTTTTTGGTGTCACTGCTTACCGAGGGAATCATCGGCGGTGTTAGTGCCGTTGTAGGCTTTTTGCCGCTTGTTATGGTAATGTATTTCCTTATAGCGTTGCTTGAAGACTGCGGTTATATGGCTCGCGCCACCATCGTTTTGGATCCCATTTTCAAAAAGGTAGGCCTTTCCGGCAAATCGGTAATTCCGTTTGTTATCGGTACCGGATGTGCTATTCCGGGTGTTATGGCCTGTCGCACAATACGCAACGAGCGTGAGCGCCGGGCAACTGCTATGCTTGCTCCTTTTATGCCTTGCGGTGCAAAACTGCCTGTTATAGCACTTTTTGCGGGTGCATTTTTCCCGAAATCTTCTTGGGTAGGCACACTTATGTATTTTATCGGTATCGTGATAATTTTCTTCGGTGCGCTTATTATAAATAAGATGACGGGAAACAGCAGAAAAAAATCCTATTTCATTATGGAAATGCCCGAATATAAAGTTCCTTCAATATGGAGAGCGGTAAAGTCGATGTGCAGTCGTGGCTGGGCATACATAGTTAAAGCAGGAACCATTATTCTTCTCTGTAATGCAATAGTATATATTATGCAGTCTTTTAATTGGAATCTTCGCCTTATTGAAGAGGGCGCAGAAAACACCTCGATCCTTGCGTCAATAGCAGGCCCTATATCATATATACTTATACCCATAATAGGCATAAAAGCGTGGCAGATGACAGCGGCAACGGTTACGGGTTTTATTGCTAAAGAAAATGTAGTAGGTACACTTGCCGTATGTTACGGAATATCAAATCTTATTGATACCGAATCGCTTGAAATGGCTTCGGGGGCAGGTGCCGGTGTGGCCGAAACCTTCGGCATTACTCCGGTTGCAGCACTGGCTTTTTTGATGTTTAACCTTTTTTCCCCGCCGTGTTTTGCGGCTATTGGTGCGATGAACAGCGAGATGCAGAGCAAAAAATGGCTTTGGGGTTCGGTGGCGTTCCAACTTGGTACAGGTTATACTCTTGCATACTTTGTTTATCAAATAGGCACTATTATTACCGAACGCCAACTCGGTGAAGGCTTTTTCGCCGGTCTGGTGGCGGTTTTAATAATGATAGGTATCGTGGTGTTCTTATGCATTAAAGGAGATAAAAAGTCTAAGGCGCAATGAACGGAGTAAAATATGAAAACTGTAATTGTTGTATTGATTTTAACGGCTATTATAGGTCTTGCGGCATTTTATATCTATAAGGCCAAAAAGAACGGTAAAAAATGTATCGGGTGTCCTTATAGCGGTACCTGTTCTTCTGGTGGCTGCTGTTCGGGTAATACCGATATAAAAAATTAAAATAACGCCCTGCATTAGCGTATATTATCCGTTAGGGATAACGCGTTAAATGCGGGGCGTAAATTATTATTCAAATTTTCTGTCGTGCAGAAGTGCCGCTATCAGTATTACAAAACACGAACCTGCATTGTGAACCAAAGCGCCCGTAGTTGGATTCAGTACACCGAGAACTGACAGTACAACGGCAAGAATATTTATAAACATAGATAATGTTATGCTGAATTTAATGGTCTTAACCGTTGCAATTGAAAGACATTTAAGATATGGGATTTTTGAAATGTCATCGCTCATAAGTGCAATATCTGCCGCTTCTATCGCGATATCGCTTCCCATACCTCCCATTGCAATACCTACATCGGCGGATTTCAGCGCAGGGGCATCGTTCACACCGTCACCTATCATACATACTGTTCTGCCCTCTGCCGAAAGTGAAGTTATATTGTTTACCTTTTCTTCGGGCACAAGTTGCGCTTTTGCCTGCTTTATGCCTACCTGTTTAGCCAGATAGTCGGCAGTGAGGCGATTGTCACCGGTGAGCAATACAGTTTCTATATTCATATCTGATAACCGTTTTATTGTATTGGCTGCATCGGGGCGAATAACATCGGAAAGCGCAATAACCCCGATAATATTATTGTTTTCTGCTACAATAACCGAAGCCTTTCCTTGGGTGCGTAGTTTTTCAAGCGACTGCAAATGTCGGGCCTCAACCGTGATATCGTTTTCCGCAAAATAATCTTCGTTTCCGCATAGAATTCTTTTTCCTTTAACCGTTGCTGCAATACCTCTTCCGGCGCTCATTTGGAAATCATTACATTCGTAAAGTGTAAGTGACTTTTCTGCGGCAAAGGCAACTATTGCTTTGCCGAGTGGATGTTCACTTTTGGACTCGGCAGATGCAGCAAGACTAAGCAGAGAGTCGCGGCTTTGATTTTTATCGAAGGATACAATATCAGAAACTTCAAGACGGCCGAATGTGAGAGTACCTGTTTTGTCGAATGTAACGGTATCTACTCTTCCCATTTTTTCGAGTGCTTCGCCCGATTTGATTATAACCCCGTACCGTGTTGCCTGACCGATTGCCGCCATAATCGCGGTGGGTGTTGCAAGAACGAGTGCGCAGGGGCAGAAAACAACAAGCACCGTTACTGCGCGTACAATATCTCTGGTTGCTATTCCGGTGATAACGGCTATAAGAAAGGCTATAGGTACTAACCAACTGGCGCTTTTATCTGCTATTCTTGCCATAGGTGCCTTATTTTCCTCTGCTTCTTTTACCATACGTATAAGCCGTTGCAGAGAACTGTCTTCGCCAACGGCGGTCGCTCGTATATCTATTGCTCCGAAACGGTTTATCGTGCCGCAGTATACACTGTCACCCACAGTTCGGTCTACTGGTAATGATTCTCCGGTGATTATCGATTGGTCTATTGATGTCTCACCGCTTATTATAATACCGTCAACAGCGACGCTCTCACCGGGAAGTATGCGAATAATATCATCTTTAAGAATTTTTTCGGCGGCTATTATTTCCTCGGTACCGTCAACTATTCTGCGTCCCGAAGCGGGCGCAAGATTTATAAGATTTTTAAGGCCTTTTTTTGCACGACCGGTTGTAATTTCTTCTAGTATTTCACCGATTGCCATAATAAAGGCGACTTCACCTGCGGCGAATAGATCTTCGATAAAAATGGCAGCGATCATTGCTATTGAGATAAGCAGAGCAGAGGAAATTTTGCTGATACCTTTATTATTTATCAGTTTGCGAATTGCAGCGAAGAAAAGCGGAACACCGCTGATTATAACGGTTATCCAAGCGGGGTCTACAGGAAGTTTTATACCCGTCCTATTAAGTATAAAACTTAAAATCAAAAAAACACCGCTAACGATGGTCGCGGGAATAGATTCAAAAATTTCAACGGATTTTTTCAACATTTGACATACCTCTTTTGCAGGTGTATAATATGTTTGATACAAAACAAATTGTTCTGT
>JAZOBW010000123.1:0-12010 GCA_045596185.1 Acutalibacteraceae bacterium
CTACAAGACGGCTCTTGCTTTCAAAGTAGTCTCTCCAATAGCCCTTATTCTGATTAAGTATATAGAAGTGGTCTGTGTGACCGCTACCAAAGTGACTCCAGCCAATCCAACCGTTACCGCACTGACCGTATTCAACACCGAGTGTCTGACCGAGTACTGCAGAATACGCATATTCTGCGCCTTCGTTTATGCCAACACCCTCTGTAATAGAGTCACCGTAGATAATAATCTTCTTACTCTTAACAAGGGAAGAAGCGTCATAAAGCATAGCGCCAAAATCAAGGTTGATACCAAGCAGTCGCAATGAGTTAGTAACAGCACCGTTCCAGCGATCATAGTCTTGTGAAGTGAAAGAAAGATAAACGGTTGCGGTGTGTTTGCCGGATGTCAGACCCGAAACGAGGGTAAGGTTACCCATACAGTCGGCATCAGCAAGAGTCTTTCTGATTTGGGTAGTAGAACCGTCAACATATACAGAAAGCTTAATGGCGTTCTTAGGTGTAATTCCAAGACGGCTCATATCGACCTTAACACCAAGTGATGTGCCGGAGAATGCCACCTTAAAATATGCACCGCCCGGAGTGGACATTTTGGAATATCCGGTATCGTACCAGTTATAGGGGCTCCAACGGATATAGTCATTATCAACCGAAACAAATCCCGAACCGGTTTTATTAGTGCTTTCAAGGGGAGGCTGAACATGTGAATACTTAATGTTTTCCTCATCCATTGGGTTAAGTATCATTTGTATAAGAATTGCAAGGTCTTCAGCGTTGATGTTATTATCGCGGTTAATATTTGCCGAGTGAACATTTGCTATAACAGAATTGTCTGCAAGATAGCGCTTCATACGAAGAATATCAACTATATCAACCTGATAACTGTGATTAGTATCACCGGGGATATAATAATCCTTTTGTGAAATACCGAATTCGCCACATATAATCAGAGAATCATAATCAAAGTACAGATTATTGAATTCTGCAGCAACATCGGCGGTCGGCGCAAAGGCATAAATTGTGTTCATACCTTTTTTGAGTGTTACATTAAATGCTTTTGAGGTGCTTATCCAACTAGGTTTTGTGGGGTGCTCAACCTTGATCGGTGTTTCGCCGTTTACAAGCAGGGTAGCATAGGGATGATGGCCAAACTTTTTGACATAAGCATCGTAATCCGCTTGAGAATTACCGGTATAACCTAATCTGAAACGCAACTGCATCTGCGTTGTCACATCTCGCTCTGAATAAATTGAGAATACGATATAGGATGCTTTTTTATTAACATAACCTTGTGCAATTTCGTCATAAGAGGGGAAATATGTATAATTGGCACTGCCTGCAAAAGCAGCATTGCTGAAGTTTGGATCGCTGGAAGTAACGGTTTTATAATACTGCTTATATGCGTTTTCTGCTTCGTATGCAACATTTGTAATGGGGTCTTCCTGATTGGCCGCAATAACCAATCCTGCGTTAAGCGTAATGTAACCGAAATCAATCCAATTAGTGGTCCAATCATAATTGGGGTTAGGGTCAGAAGCATTCTTTGCTAACTGACATGTAACGGTAAGGATATGGTCGCCTTTTTTCATATATACCGACAGGTTAGCAGCATTAGAATCATAATTGTTTGCCGGCGTAGTGCTGTTAAAGTACCTTTGATGCGGAGCGTTTATGAAGTTGCCGTCAACAGCATATCCAAAGTAGTACGGACTACTGCTCCAACTATAGCCAGCACGGAAGGCGAGGGATATATCGTAATAACCGTCGCGTGGAGCGTATACGGTATATGAGAAATAAGGTACCTGCGGAAGTGTATTCAGATTGAGCGTCTCAAGAGTTTGTGAAATTGTTCCGGGGAATCTGATGTTACCGAGTGAACCGTCATATGTACCGGTGTTCATATAGTTGGCATAACTTGAATTGTTTGCCCAGAGCTTTACGGGGTTAGGTTTATAACCTACAAGATTATCCCCGATATCAAGGAAGTCAATATTTACATATCCGCCTGCGTGTAGGGAAATGTTATCGGATGTATAGGGTATAAGACGGATAACATTCATACCCGCTTTTAGTGAAACCGATGCTGTGTTTTTATTCCAGTTAATATCGGTATAAGTGGCAATAAATGGTACATCGTAAACGGTGCTGTCGTTTACAAGAATGGTCATACTGTAGCTTGCGGCGTTTTTATCAACATAATAACCTGGGCGTATAGTATAGTTTCCGTCCTTTGGTGCCCAAACATTGAAGCTAACAGAGGTTGTATTACTTTTATCGAAGTATTCTGTGAGTGATGCTTTTGATTGTAAAACACTTGAAGTGAACTGGAAGTGACCGGCGCAACCGAGTCCTGAACAACCGCCATTAACCTGTTGAGGTGTCTGGGAGCGAACGCAGGTGCCGTAACTTTCTGCCTCAAGTCTGTTAGGGCTTTCGTAGGTGAGGGGATCTATTTGTGTGGAAGATTTTGTAATACCGCCACCGAATGTGATGTCCCAGAAATCGCACCAAGTGTGATATTCAGTAACAGAATATCCAAGTGCGCAAGTTACGGATATTGTATGAGTACCTGCGGTCATATATACCGAAAGATTGGCAATAGAATCGCCAAGTCCGGAAAGACGTGTATCAATGAAATTGCGTTTGTTTTTAACGCCGTCCACAAATACGACAAAATAACCGGTTGCGGCATCATTACCCGTGTGGAAAACAGTTGAAATATCATAGTATCCGTCGGTGGGGACATCAACAGTATATGCAAAATATGGGGTATACTTCAAATCGCCGATTGCGGTATTATCAAAGTTAACATTTCTTTCTTTTGCAGTAGAAATATTAACATTGGCAAGTTTGTTCGCATCGTTTGATGCAACGGCGTATTTTGTAAAGTAAGTTGCTGCGCCCGCGTAAAGCGTTAGGTTATCCGTCTTGCTTATAGGTGAAAGACGATTATCAATATCGAGACCATGAATATCAACAAGGGCAGTTGTACTGGCAAGTTCTTTTGTTTGTGCAATTACACGGATAAGATTTATGCCTTTTTTTAGGGTGACTGCAAATTCGTCACAATATATACCTACGGCGGTTACGGTCTGTCCCTTATAAAAAACTTCATCGTTTACGGAAAATACGGTAAAATATTCGCTATCAAAGTTTGTGTTGTCTTCAAGAGAAACTTTGTAACGGCTCTTTATTGTATAGAGTCCGTCGGCAGGTGCGCTAATGCTGTATGTTACATAAGGAGAGGTGGATTTGCCGATGAATCCCTCTTCGACCATGCTGCTGAAAGACTGCAGATATGCTACTTTATCGGCGGCGATTTTTTTAATACCTCCGATTACACAGTGACCGAAATCGGAATCATATTCGGTGTTGCTGGTAAAACCGCTTACAGAAGCGTAGTCAACAGCAGGTACCGATATGTAGGAAGAATCGGCATGGACTACCGGTATTGCGGAAAAAACAGAAATAATTAAAACAAAGCAAAGGAATATGCTAATACAAGAGCGAAAACATCTTTTCATAAAATTACCTCCTAAAAAACATTTTAATTATTATCCTGTATCGCCATAACTTTAGCAACTCTGGTTTGGTGACGACCGCCGCCTTCAAATGGCGTATCAACGAAAAGATCAACAAGTTCAATTGCGGTACCAACACCGATAACCCTTCCTCCAAGGCAGAGTATGTTGGAATCGTTGTGTAGTCGGGTGTATTTTGCAGAGAAATGTTCGCTGCAGGCGGCAGCACGGATGCCTTTTACCTTGTTAGCAGCGATAGACATTCCGATACCGGTGCCGCAGACAAGGATACCCAGTTCGCAGTCGCCCGATGTGATAGCATAAGCAACCTTTACGGCAATATCGGGATAGTCGACCGCTTTTTGTTCATATATACCGAAGTCTTTAACTTCAAAGCCCCGTTCGGTAAGATGCTGAACAATTTGGTTTTTATGTTCCAGACCGCCGTGGTCACAACCGATTGCAATTATCATTTTATTTATCCTCCTGATTTTGTTTTTTCTTTAGTTCGCGTTCTGCTTGCGGCAGACGAAGATATTTTGGCAGCAGTTCTTGTTGAGAAACAGTATCGCCACTTTCAAAAACTTTAAGTGAAGCGAGCGCAACACCTACTGCTGATTGAAATTTTTGCGCTTCGTTGGCAACTGATACATTGGGCAGATGCGATACAAAGGGATAGAAAAGGTCGGAACCGTCGCCGCAAATTATTATTTTTTCATCAAATGATGAAAGTTCTTCGGCAAGTTCGTTGCACAGCAGTGCACGGTCCTCGCACAGTCTTGTGACATTATTAGTTTCAATACGGAATAATGCATTGTAAAGTTGGTTGCAACGCGCATCCATAACGGGGCAGACAATACAGTCGTTGCCCTTAAAGAGTTCTACCATACAACGAAGCGTAGAAAGAGCGGCACAGGGAAGAGAACGCGGTGCCGCAAGACCTTTAACGGCACTTATACCAATTCTTATGCCGGTGAATGAACCAGGACCGTTTGCCACTGCGATGCCGTCTATACTTTCAAGAGAAACATTTGCGGATTTGAGCATTGATGTAAGCATTGGAAGAAGTGTTTGAGAATGGGTAAGTTTCGTGTTAATAAAGGTAGTTGCAATTATTTTTTCGTTATCGGTTAAAGCCACCGATGCAGGTGTAGCGGAACATTCTATTGCTAAAATTTTCATTAGTTTTCACCTCTTGAAACGGTGATTTTTCTTTTTGTATCGTCAATGCGTTCAATTTCGATGTAGATCGTTTTGCCGTCTAGCACGCCGTCGATGTTTTCGCTCCATTCCACGGCAAGGACGCCGCCTTGTTCGATATATTCAAAATAACCGGTAGAGTACAGATCTTCCCAACCCGAAATTCTGTACATATCGAAATGAAACAGGTTAAGTCTTCCGCCAACATATTCATTCATAAGGGCAAATGTAGGCGAGTTAACTTCACCTGAAAAACCAAGACCGCGCGCAAGACCGCGCACAAAACAGGTTTTGCCCATTCCTAAAGTGCCGCGAAACGCGATAACTTCGCCGCCCGAAAGTTGTTTGGCAAACGTTTCGGCAAACGCTTCAGTATTGGCAGGGGAATCGGAGTAATATTCGATTTTCAAACTATAGTCCCCCCAATAATATATTTAGTTTATAATATCATATAATTGTTTTTATGTCAATTAAAAACACCCCGTTCAGGTCTCGCTTTCCGGTGGAAAGTTGACCCGAACAGGGCGTTGGTTTTTATAAATCGCAAGCGCACATATCTTCGAATGTTTCCCGTCTTACAATTACACGGTCGATGCCGTCTTTAATTGCGATTATGGGTGGACGTGGCATGCGGTTGTAGTTTGATGCCATTGAATAGTTATAAGCACCGGTAACAGCTACGGCAGCAATGTCGCCACGTTCGGGTTTTGGAAGGATGATGTTTTCCTGAATTATATCACCGCTTTCACAGCATCTGCCTGCAAGAATACAGTTGTAATCTGCCTTCTTATCAGCCTTGTTTGCGATCAAAACCGTATACGGCGCTTCGTATAGTGCAAAACGAGGGTTATCTGCCATACCGCCATCTACAAGTATATAGTTTTTATAACCCTTAATTTCTTTGATTGTTCCCACCGTGTAAAGTGTAAGACCGGCATCGGCAACGATACTTCTTCCGGGTTCCATAATTATCATAGGCTTATTTAGTGAAAGGCGGTTACAACATTCGTTTACAACCTCTGAAACATCGCGGATAATGGAATCTATACATACACACGGGTCTGATTCTGTATAGCGAACGCCAATGCCACCGCCGATATCAATAATTTCCGCTTCGTAACCGAACTTTTCCTTAATGCTGTGCATAAAATTAAACATAATTTTTGTGCAATCGCAGAAAGGATCGCTGTGAAATATCTGTGAACCTATGTGACAGTGAAAACCTTTAAGTGAAACATTTAGCATACCGAGTGCTGTTTCGGTGATCTTTACAGCGGCATCGTTAAGTAGGGGGGTGCCGAATTTTGAATCAACATTTCCGGTTAAAATTGCCTTATGGGTGTCGGGATCGATTCCGGGTGTTATACGAATTATTATTTTCTGACAAACGCCGTGTTTTGCAGCAATATCGTTTATACGGGCAAGTTCATCTTTGTTATCTACAACAAAATAACCTATACCGTTTTTAATGGCATAATCGATATCTTCGGCGGTTTTATTATTGCCGTGAAAAAACACCTTATCAAGGGGAAACCCAGCGCGAAGTGCAGTGAAAAGTTCACCGCTGGAAACAATATCAAGGCCAAGTCCTTCGGATGCGATTATCCGGTGCATTTCTGCAACACAAAGCGATTTTGATGCAAATATCGGAAGAGTGTTTTCTCCGAAATATTTGCGCATGGCATTAAGATATGCCGCACAGTTATCGCGAACACGGTTTTCATCCAGAAGATAAAGCGGTGTGGAATATTTTTCGGCAAGTTCAACGGTATCTAACCCTGCAAAGGTAAGATTTCCGTTTTCGTTCGCCGACATATTTGTATGTAACATATATATGTTCCCTTCAATTATACATTAAGAGAATAGTCTCTCATAACCTTGTACAGGTTTTCAAGTTCAGCGCCCTCCATAGGAACCAACGGACCGCGAACAAAGTTCTTGCAATAACCTAGTGCCGCCATTGCTGCCTTAACAGGTATGGGGTTTACGTCGGAAAATAGTGCCGAAATAAGGTCGTGAAGTTCAAGTTGAATTTCAGTAGCACCCTTGATATCGCCTGCAAAGAATTTTTTGCAGATTTCGCCAGTTCTTTCGGGAAGCACATTAGAAGCGACCGAAATAACACCGATGCCGCCAAGTGCAAGCAGGGGAACTATTTGGTCATCATTGCCGGAATAAAGGGCAAGATTATCGCCTACAAGCGCCATGGTTTCAACAATTTTTGAAATATTACCGTTTGCTTCCTTGGTTGCAACAATATTGGGATGTTCTGCTAATACAGCGTATGTAGAAGGCTCAATATTGACACCGGTTCTGGAAGGAACATTATAAAGAATAATTGGCTTTTCAGAGGCATCGGCAACATCGTTGTAAAGTTTGATAAGTCCTTTTTGTGATGTTTTGTTATAGTAAGGTGTTACAACCAAAAGCGCATCTGCGCCAACCTCACAGGCTTTTTTTGCAAGTGAAATACCGTGTGCCGAATCGTTGCTGCCGGCACCTGCAATAACCGGAACACGACCATTGGTACGCTCAACAGCGTATGCAACGGCATTTATATGTTCAGTGTCATTAAGGGTGGGGGATTCACCGGTCGTTCCACAAATTACAAGAGCATCGATACCGCGCTCAATCTGCTCATCAATAAGGGAACCAAACTGTTGATAATTGATACCGTTTTCATCCAGCGGTGTTATTAGCGCACTCGCTGTTCCTCTGAATACACAAGGCTTGTTCATAATGATTACTCCAATCTTTTTGCAATAAAAAAATAGCTGATGCAAATCAGCTATAAATATTACGGACAACAAAATGTTAAAAACTGTAATATAAATAGCTCTCCGCACAAGTGCGACAGTCACACAGATATTATTCCCTGCAACCAGAAACGGCTTTACGCAATACCGTAACTTCGGCACCGATTCCTTTCACCACAGCGGATATGCGCAATCCCTTTGCTATGGCTACTGATAACCTAATGCACCTCTATTTTTAAGCAATAGTATCACGGCTTAACCCAAAAGTCAAGAAATTTTTACAAAAGTGAGTGTTTTATCGAAATTTTACCATTAATCTGTGACAGAATTTCAAAATTTGGATTCGAAGTATAGAGATAAGTGCTTAATGAAATTTCGCGAAAAAGGGTTATCAATACGCCAAATCAATCGATTGACAGGTGTAAGTTACGGAATAGTTATAAAATTTGGTTAATGCTTTACAGTAATACTATAATTTTATATTTAAATCATTAAAATCGCACATACCTTTGGTTGACAAATTTTGAGGTTGAGTATATAATAATAAGGTATGTTTACTTTTGTATAAAAGGATGTAGAGAAATATGAAATGGACATCGCTTAACGATCTGCGTGAAAAGTATCTTTCGTTTTTTGAGTCAAAGGGTCATCTGAGGCTCAACAGCTTTTCGCTCGTTCCAAATAACGATAAATCACTTTTGCTTATAAATTCGGGTATGGCGCCGATGAAAAAGTACTTCACAGGTGAGGTTACTCCGCCTAGAAACCGTGTTACAACCTGTCAGAAGTGTATCCGCACACCCGACCTTGAGCGTGTTGGTCATACCGCACGTCACGGTACATACTTTGAGATGCTTGGTAACTTCTCTTTTGGTGACTATTTCAAGGAGGAGGCTATCAAGTGGGCTTGGGAGTTTTTGACCGTAACACTTGAAATTCCCGAAAACCTGCTTTGGCCCTCTATTTACGAGGAGGATGACGAAGCATACGCCATCTGGCGTGATGTTATCGGTGTACCCGAAGAGCATATAGTCCGTCTCGGCAAGGCTGATAACTTCTGGGAGCATGGCACTGGTCCCTGCGGTCCGTGTAGTGAGATTTACTTCGACCGTGGCGAAAAATACGGCTGTGGCTCTCCAGACTGCAAACCTGGTTGTGATTGCGACAGATATATGGAAATCTGGAACAATGTTTTCTCGCAGTTTAATAATATGGGTGACGGCACCTACACCGAGCTTGAACATAAGAATATTGATACCGGTATGGGTCTTGAAAGACTCGCCTGCATTATGCAGGGTGTTGACAATATGTTCGAGGTTGATACCGTTCGTAATATCCTTAACCGTGTATGCGAAATTGCAGGCTGTGAGTATGGTGTTGATGCCATAAGGGATATCTCTATCCGTGCTATTACTGACCATGTAAGGGCATCGACCTTTATGATAAGTGACGGTATTATTCCGTCTAACGAGGGCAGAGGATACGTTCTTCGTCGTCTTATACGCCGCGCTGCAAGACACGGTCGTCTTATAGGTATAAACAGTGCTTTCCTTGCGGAACTTTGCGGTACTGTTATAAACGAAAATAAAGCAGGATACCCCGAACTTGAAGAAAAGCAGGAACTTATTAAAAAGGTTATTGCAAATGAAGAAGCCAGTTTTGCCAAAACCATCGATCAGGGTCTTGCTATATTATCTGAACTTATTAAAAAGGGAAATACCCTTTCGGGTGAGGATGCATTCAAACTTTACGACACCTATGGCTTCCCGCTTGATCTTACTAAGGATATTCTTGCAGAACAGGGAATCAGTGTTGACGAAGAGGGCTTCAATGAACTTATGCAGCGTCAACGCGAACTTGCCCGTTCATCTCGCCGTTCTTCAGATTCCGAAAGTTGGAGTAGTGACGGTGAAAGTTTTGATAATGTAGATAAAACGGTGTTTGAAGGATATACTGCTACCGAATGTAATGCAACCGTTATCGACATTTTCTGCGAAGGTGAACATGTTTCGGAAATTTCCGAAGGTAGTAAGGCAATTGTGGTTTTGGATCGTTCTGTGTTCTATGCCGAAAGCGGCGGTCAGATCGGTGATACCGGTACTATAACAACCGAAAAGGCATCCCTTACCGTTTCCGATACACAGAAAACTGCTGTTGGAGTATTTACGCATTTTGTGACTGTGGATTTTGGTGTTATAAGTGTTGGTGACAGCGTTTCGGCGGTTGTTGGTGCCAAGCGCCGTGAGGCTATAAAGCGTAACCATACTGCAGCGCATCTTCTTCAGGCGGCACTTCGTCAGGTGCTGGGTACACATGTTGAACAGGCAGGACAACTAGTAAATGAAAAGGCTGTTCGCTTTGACTTTACACATTTTTCGGCACTAACATCAGAAGAAATTGCCAGTGTTGAGGAGATAGTAAACAATGCTATTCTTTCGGGAATGGAAGTAAGCAGTAAAGAAATGCCAATCGATGAGGCTCGTAAACTCGGTGCAATGGCACTGTTTGGCGAAAAATACGGCGATGTTGTTCGCGTTGTTAAGGCGGGCGATATGTCAATTGAATTCTGTGGTGGCACACATGTTGATAACGCCGGCAAGATTGGTTTATTCCATATCGTATCTGAAACCGGCGTCGCAGCCGGTGTAAGAAGAATAGAAGCGACTACCGGCTTTAATTCCTTCTTGCTATTGAATCACTATATAAATCTTGCCGCTGAGACTGCTCAGGCGCTTAAATGCGGTAATATTGAGGAAATCCCTGCAAGGGCAGTTAAACTCCTTGGTCAACTCAAGGAAAGTGAGCGCACGGTAGAGGCGCTTGAATCTAAACTTGCTTCGGGCGAACTTGATTCAATTCTCGAAGGTGGTGTTGACATTGGTGATGTCTGTGTTGTGACACAACTTCTTAAGAATGTTCAACCCGACCGTATGCGTAAGATGATTGATGCCGTTAGGGATAAAAAAGCAAATATTGTTGCTGTTTTCGGTTCTGTGAACGATGGGAAACTCACCTTCTGCGCAGGATGCGGTGAGCAGGCGGTCAAGTGCGGCGCACACGCCGGTAATCTTGTTCGCGAAGTTGCTAAAATCACCGGCGGTAACGGCGGTGGCAAACCGGTAAGTGCTATGGCAGGCGGCAAAGATATCGATAAAGCACAGCAGGCTATTGATTCTGTCGTCGATTTAGTAAAGGCTCAACTTGGAATTTAAGGAGGTAATTTTGTGAGCGATTGCTTGTTTTGTAAGATAATCAGTGGCGATATTCCCAGTACTAAGGTATATGAAGATGAATATGTATACGCCTTTCTTGATATTGATCCCAAAGCACCTTTTCATGCGGTATTTGTTCCAAAAATCCATATCGTAAACGCTTCGGAAATAAACGCGGAAAACAGTGTGTATATTGCAAAAATTTTTGAGGCTATTGCAAAGGTTGCCGAAAATGAAAATCTTGAAAACGGATTCAGGGTTGTCAATAACTGTGGTGCTGATGGCGGTCAGACCGTAATGCATCTGCATTTCCATCTACTTGCACGTCGCAGTTTACAGTGGCCTCCGGGCTGATGGGAGTTGTAGTTATGTCGGAATATTATACCATGAAGATTGCCGGCCTCGAAAGAAAACTTGAGAAGTTTCCCGTAAACGACAAGATCGATATTGCCGCATTTATCATTTTCGGAGATGTTGAACTTACTATTGCCGGTTGCGAACAACTTCTTGAAAAAGTTCCGGAATTCGATATTATAATCACCCCCGAAGCAAAAAGTATACCCATTGCATACGAATTGTCACGTCAATCGGGTAAACCTTATGTGGTTGCACGTAAGGGCGAAAAAGTCTATATGCGCAACAGCATTAAAAGTTCACTTACTTCTATTACAACTAAAAAAGAGCAATGCCTTTATTTGGGTGAGACCGAAGTAAATGCACTTAAAGATAGGCGAGTACTGATAGTAGATGATGTTATCAGCACGGGTGAATCGCTTATCGCCATCCGTGATATTGTTAAAACCGCAGGTGGTATCGAGGTTGCGGCTTGTGCTTTCCTTGCTGAAGGTGATGCAGCCGAGCGCGATGATATTATTTACCTTGAAAAATTACCTTTATTCTTCAAATAACAGTTAAGCCGTCCTTTTTTGGACGGCTTTGTTCATAATTTGTTAAAAAATATCTTGTAAATGCTGATGAATTGTGGTATTATATTCGGGTAGTAATTTTTGGGGGGATTATATGAGAGCTGATGGAAAGAGAATAAAAAACAACGACCCTATGTATACGGTTGCCGCATATGTTATGAACAAGCGTACCGATGCAATGAATATGATAACGATCGACATTCCTGTTGAACCTATTCAGGATTATATAAAGGAAAAGCGTAAGGAGGGCATTGTGCTCAGCCATATGGCGGTACTGATTGCCGCATATCTGCGCACAGTCTGTGAATTTCCTATGCTTAACCGCTTTATTGTTAATCGCAAACCCTATTCCAGAAAAGAGTTTTCGATTGCTATGGTCGTTTTGAAGGCCGGCCA
>JAZOBW010000124.1:0-8580 GCA_045596185.1 Acutalibacteraceae bacterium
AAGAGGCAAGTTTTTCAATAACTTCACCGCTTACTGGATATATCTTGTTTAGTTTAATAATATCAATATCATCATTATTGCCCACCGCATCAATAGCGATAGAAAACAAGCGACCATAGGTTACAAGCGCAGACCTTCCGCCTTTACCCACAACGGTAAAATCACCGCTTATATTGCCATTATACCTCTTTTTTTCACATCCGCGCGGATATCTTATAGCGCAAAGTTCACCGTTTTGGGCGGTTGCTTTTATAACCAATGACAGTTCATCATAAGAATCTGGTGAATATATGTTCATTTTTGGTATGGTTCGCAAAAATGCCACATCGAAAATTCCCTGATGACTTTCACCATCTTCACCTACAATACCGGCTCTGTCAACAAGCAATTTAACCGGCAGTCCTGCGATGGCGCAGTCATGCATTACCTGATCAAATCCACGCTGCAGAAAACTTGAATACACAGCAAAAAAAGGTATCATTCCACCTTTGGCAAGTCCTGCCGCAAAGGTTACGGCGTGTTGTTCCGCAATACCCACATCAAAAAATCTGTTTTTATAGTTATCAGCAAAATCGGAAAGACCGGTTCCGCTTTTCATAGCGGCGGTAATAGCGCAGATATTTGTATTCTGAGAAGCCAGTTCACACAAGGTTTTACCTGCAACATCCGAATAGGTAATACAAGGCGGTTTCAGTTCTCCGGTTTCGGCACAAAAAGAGGAAACACCATGGTATCCGTTTGGATTTTTTTCGGCGTGGGTATATCCCTTTCCTTTAGTTGTAACAACATGAATAAGGGTTGGTGTGTTGTAACTCTTCGCTATCTTGAACAGCGACTCCATAGCGGCAACATTATGTCCGTCTACCGGACCAAGATAGTTAAATCCCAGATGAACAAAGAAATTTTTACGGTACACAAGGCTTTTTACGAATTCCTTTACCTTAAAAATCGCATTATGAATACGGCGACCGATAAACGGTATTTTCAAAAGCAGTCTGCTTATTGCAAACTTAAAATAGTGATAACGCGGACGATTGCGCATTTTGGAAAATGTACCTGCAATTGCACCCACATTTTTTGAGATGGACATTTCATTATCATTAAGCACAACAATGAAATTACCTTTACAGGTACCAACATTGTTGAGTGCTTCATACGCCATACCACCCGTCATAGCACCATCGCCGATAACGGCAACGGCGGTACCTTTTTCCCCTGCTATTCGTTTGGCGCAGTATATACCATATGCTGCGGAAATAGAGTTGCTACTATGACCCGTAACAAAAGGATCGTGTTCGCTTTCATCGGGGCGCATAAATCCCGATATTCCACCTTTAGTTCTTATGGTTGAAAATCGGTCGAATCTACCGGTCAACAGTTTATGTGTATAACTCTGATGGCCAACATCAAAAATAATAGCGTCTTCAGGCGAATTAAAGGCACGATGTAATGCAACCGTAAGTTCAACAGCCCCGAGATTAGACGAAAGATGACCGCCGTTTTTTGCAACCGTTTTTATAATACAATCCCTTGCTTCTTCGCAAAGAATATTCAACTGTTTTGCATCCAGCGCTTTTACATCCTGCGGAGAATGTATACCGCTTAAAATTTTATATTCCAAAAAAATTTGCCCCTTCGATAAAACTACAACTTAATGGTTGCGGGTTAAAAGATAATCGGTAAGCGCAACAAGATTTTCGGTATTGCCCATAAAACAACCCAACGCATCGTGCGCCTCTTCGGTGTATTGTTTAGCAAGTTCCCTGCAACGTTCTATACCTAGTATGCCGATAAGGGTATACTTATCATTCTTTACATCGCTTCCGATAGGTTTTCCTAAAAGTACCTCGTCGCCCTCATAATCAAGTATATCATCGATAAGTTGGAACGCAAGTCCGAGTTTTTCGCCGTAAACACTAGCGGCGGTTATTTCCTCGGCATCGGCATTTGCAAGTATGGCACCGCAAACAGCAGCAGCCTTTATAAGGGCACCCGTTTTAAGACGATACATTTCAAGTATGCCGGCTTCATCGGCAAGGCACACTTCACCGGCAATATCCATCATCTGACCGCCCACCATACCGGCAACACCGGCGCAGGAGGACAGAATGGAAATCGCAGAATTGATATTTTCGGCCTTTATCCCAACGGTTTTAGATGCGGCACCGAAAGCCTCGGTAAGAAGTGCATCACCCGCAAGAAGTGCAGTGGTTTCACCAAACTCCTTATGACAAGACGGTCTGCCCCTTCTGTAATCATCATTATCCATACACGGAAGGTCATCATGTATAAGTGAATAGGTGTGTATCATTTCAAGAGCACAGGCAAAATTATATGCCAGTTCTCCTTCACCGCCGCAAAGACGATAAAATTCAAGCAATATTATCGGGCGTATTCTTTTACCGCCCGAAAGCAGACTGTATCTTGCCGCTCTTACAACCTCGTCATATCGCTGACCGTTTTCGGAAACAAGAATATCAAGTCTTGCATCTATTTTGGTTTTATACTCGTTCAGAATCATATCAAGCATTTATTCTGCCTCGCTTTCCGCATCTGCAAGGGTCATTATCTTGAGTTTTGCAGACTGTAAAACTTCATTACAGTTTTTGGATATCTTCATTCCCTGCTCATAAAGTTCTATTGCTTGCTCAAGGGTAACCGAACCGCCCTCAAGTTTTGCGGCTATATCTTCAAGTTGCTTCAGGGCAACCTCAAATTCAACTGTTTTCTGACTCATTCTTTTCTCCTCTTACAGATACATTTTCAACACGACATACCGCCCTACCGTCTGTAAAGATAACATCGATTACATCATTAGTTTCTATTTGTGACGCTGATGTAACAAGGCCTTCACCATTTTCAACTGCCGCATAACCCCTTGACATTACCTTAAGCGGACTTAATGAATCCACAAGCGCAGTAAGTGCCACAAATTTATTCACACAGTCGCTATACTTCCTGTTGATACCGTTGTTAAGCCTAGAAACGGCAATATCAAATCGGTTATTTGATAGTTCAAATCGGGTTTTCAGCGAATGTGATAGTCCTGCGGTGAGTTTAACAATTCTATCGGAAAGTTGCGAAATATCGGGAACCGACAACTCCGCAGCGGCAGAGGGTGTCGGCGCACGAAGGTCGGCAACGAAGTCACTTATGGAAAAGTCGGTCTCATGACCTACGGCAGATATCACGGGAAATGGGGATTCAAATATTTTTCTTGCCAGTGATTCATCATTATACGCTGCAAGGTCCTCGGCAGAACCACCGCCGCGACCGATGATTGCGACATCGATATCGGACATTGCATATACCCTTTCAAGCGCATCGAGCATATCACCGACGGCCGCAGCCCCCTGAACGGCTACAGGACAGATAACAAGGGTACAAAGCGGATATCTTCTGGTGATAATATTACAGATATCCTGAATAGCGGCACCTGTGTCGGAAGTGATAACCGCAATCTTTTTTGGGAATGCCGGAAGAGGACGTTTGGCGGAAATATCGAAAAGTCCCTCTTTTTCGAGTTTTTCCTTTACCTGCTTGAACGCAAGTGCAAGATCGCCTTCGCCATCGGCGTGCATTTCCTCTGCATAGAGTTGATATTGACCATCTTTTTCATAAATGGATACCCTGCCGCAGATGATAACACTGATGCCGTCTTCAGGTATAAATTTCACACGAAGGGCAGAACCCCGAAACATCACACAACGAATGGATGCATTCTTATCTTTCAGGGTAAAATACCAATGTCCACTTGAGTAGTGGTTTTTGAAATTGGAAATTTCCCCCTTAACAGTCACAAAAGCAAGGCGTTCGTTACCATCGAGCAACGATTTAACATAGAGGTTAAGTTGTGCGACCGAAATTGCGTTATCAATCATCGTTCTTTTTCTTTATAACCGTTGCAAGAATTCCGTTTGTGAAAGATGCATCCTCTTTAGTTGCATACTTTTTCAAAATTTCAACGGCCTCGTTTACGGATACAGAGTCCGGAATATCGGACATATGGTAAATTTCAAAAATTGCAAGTCTCAACACTGCCAGTGCGGTCTTGGAAATTCTTTTAATATTCCACCCAACAGCACATTCAGATATAAGATTGTCAATATCAACTATGTTTTCATAAACACCGAAAAATACCTGTTTGATATAATCATCAGGTGTAAAATCACGCACCTGCACGGCGGTTTCAAGAATTTCTTCAAGTGTATCATCATTAAATTCTTTCTCAAATATCAATATAAACGCTTCTTCGCGCGCTTCCTTTCTTGTCATAAAGCACCTCTTTCTGAATGGGGACAAGCATCATCCTTTGTGTATTGACATACACAAATTATTATACAACAATCCGTTCCACTTTGCAAGAAAACTAACAGAAAAATATTCATTTTTTTATGAATATATGCATTTTTTGCCCCTTACCTTCACAAAATCCCCTATTTTTATATTCATTATAAAAAATCTTTACTTATCAATACAATTTTGCTAAAATAAGGATATAAAAATTTTAAGGAGTGTACAGATGCTTTTTTCGCTTTTTATTACATTTTTTAAGATAGGTCTTTTCACATTCGGCGGCGGATATGCTATGATTGCTCAGGTTAAAGAGGTTATGGTTGAAAAGAAAAAATGGATAAGTGAACAGGAACTTACCGAGATTATTGCCATTGCTGAATCTACCCCCGGTCCTATTGCCATAAATATGGCAACCTTCGTGGGATATAAGAAAAAAGGTGTGGGCGGTAGCGCTATGGCAACGCTGGGTGTTATCCTTCCTTCAATGATAATTATATATATAATTTCACTCTTTCTCGATGCGTTTATGGCAAACGAATATGTTGCCTATGCATTTGTAGGTATAAAATGTGCCGTTGCCTTTCTGATTACGAAGGCAGGTCTTACAATGATCACAAAAGAAACGCTTAAACCACTGCCCTTATGCGTTTTTATTGCCGTTACCACTCTTATGGTATTGTTTGAACTGTTATCAGTATCCTTCAGTGCCGTTTTCTTTATCCTTATCGGTGGTATTATAGGTATTTTGACCTATTCGGTATTTAAGCACAAGGAGGATGTAAAATGAATATATATCTTACCTTGTTTCTGGAATTTTTCAAAATCGGTTTGTTTTCTTTCGGTGGCGGCTTTGGTATGATACCGCTGGTAGAAGAAACGGTTATAAAGCACGGCTGGCTAACCGAATCGCAGTTTTATGATTTTATCGGTGTGTGTGAATCCACGCCCGGTCCTATCGCCATAAATATGGCAACCTATATCGGTTCAACACAAGCCGGACCCATTGGCAGTATTCTTGCGACCCTTGGTGTTGTACTTCCTGCCTTTATAATCATTCTGCTTATTGCATCGATACTAAAGCACTTTACCGAAAACAAATACTTCAAAAGTTTTGTAAAGGGTGTACAACCGGTAGTAATAGGACTGCTTGTATCGACCGGTTTTATTATGCTGATGAAGGCTATCGGAGTTATAGGTCAGCCAACAGTAAACATCAATATTCCTTCCATCGTTATATTCGCCCTTATTTCAATAATTTACTTTATATCATTGAAATGCTTCAAGAAAAAACTTTCGGCCATACAAATAATTTTAATTTCGGCCATACTGGGAATTGCAGTTTCCCTGATAACAAAAATATAATGTCTTTTTACACATACAAAAGCGCCCGAGTTTCTATATAGGAACTCGGGCGCGTATATAATTATTTTTTCTCAATAACAGGTGGTTTGCCATATACAGTATCGGCAGTAACAGTAATCT
The DNA here is from genome assembly GCA_045596185.1 of Acutalibacteraceae bacterium. Taxonomy (GTDB): domain Bacteria; phylum Bacillota; class Clostridia; order Oscillospirales; family Acutalibacteraceae; genus UBA737. Next base: position 5,779 of record JAZOBW010000124.1, read on the forward strand.
TTTTAATCGATGCATCGGAAGGTGTTTCGAACATTATATCCTGAAGAATACTCTCTATAATTGAACGAAGACCACGCGCACCGGTTTTGCGTTCTATTGTAAGTTCTGCAATAGATTCAAGTGCGGCATCTTCAAATTCTAACTTAACCCCATCCATAGCGAATAAGGATTTGTACTGCTTAATAATGGAATTTTTCGGCTCGGTCATAATACGGACCAATGTCTGCTTATCCATACTTTTAAGAGCCGTTATTACAGGCAATCTGCCGACAAGTTCGGGAATAAGGCCGAACTTTACAAGATCCTGATGGGTTGCAACCTCGCACATTGCCTGTGCTTCAAGGCTTTTGGGCGATTTTACATCTGCACCGAAACCTAAACTGCTGCCGCCCATACGACGCTCGATAACCTTATCGATTCCGTCAAAAGCACCTGCACAAATGAAGAGAATATTTGTAGTATCAATCTGGATAAATTCCTGCTGAGGGTGCTTTCTTCCGCCTTGCGGAGGCACATTGGAAACGGTACCCTCCAGAATTTTAAGCAGTGCCTGCTGTACGCCCTCACCGCTTACATCACGGGTGATGGAGGCGTTTTCGGACTTGCGGGCAATCTTATCAATTTCGTCAACATATATTATGCCGTGCTCTGCCTTTTCGATATCAAAATCCGCTGCCTGAATAAGGCGAAGAAGAATGTTTTCGACATCTTCACCGACGTATCCTGCTTCGGTAAGGGTGGTGGCATCGGTAATGGCGATAGGTACATTCAGAATCTTTGCAAGTGTCTGTGCAAGTAATGTTTTGCCTACACCGGTAGGACCTAACATAAGAACGTTACTTTTAACAAGTTCAACATCGCTTTCATTACTCTTATAGACACGCTTATAATGGTTATAAACAGCAACCGAAAGAATCTTCTTTGCCTCGTCCTGGCCTATTACATACTCGTCAAGTTGAGCCTTAATCTCCTGCGGTTTAGGCAGTACAAATTCGGTCTTTTTAGATTTTTTTCTGCGTTCTTCAAACTCCTGCTCATCATCAAAAAGCAGTGAGTTGCAAAAACTTATACAGTTATCACAGATATATACACCGGGACCTTCGACAAGCCGTGTGACCTCGTCCTGCGTTTTGCCGCAGAACGAACAGCAAACCTCGGTATTATTGTCCTTTGGCATCCGTATGTCCCCTTTATCTCTTAGTAATAACCTTATCTATAAGGCCGTAATCGGCAGCCTGCTGTGCAGTCATAAAATTGTCGCGCTCGGTATCGCGCTCGATTTCCTCAAGCGGACGACCGGTAGCCTCGGACAAGATCTTATTTATATTACTGCGGATATGCTTGATATGGTTTGCGTGAATAAGAATATCGGTAGCCTGACCTTCGGCAGAACCGAGCGGCTGATGAATCATTATCTCACTGTTGGGAAGCGCATAACGTTTACCCTTGGCGCCTGCCGCAAGAAGAAATGCGCCCATACTTGCCGCCATACCAAGGCAGATGGTGCTTACATCGCACTTAATGTACTGCATAGTATCATATATAGCCATACCTGCAGAAACGGAACCGCCGGGGCTGTTGATATAAAAGCTTATATCCTTATCGGGATCCTGACCTTCAAGGAAAAGCAACTGTGCTATAACGATACTTGCAGATGCATTGTCAACCTGATCGTTCAACATAATAATGCGATCGTTCAGCAAACGCGAAAAAATGTCATAAGACCGCTCTCCTCTACTGGTCTGTTCTACAACATAAGGTACTAAATTCATATCCATTGTATAATCCTCCTTGCCTTTATATCTAAAATTATGAACAGAAAAACCGTTTTATAAACAATTATTCTTCGGTCTTCTTGGTTGTTTTCTTAGTAGCAGGCTTTTTTGCAGGTGCCTTTTCTGCCTTTGCATCATCAGCCTTAGGATCAACCTCGGTAATAACTGCATTTGCCTTTATAAGATCGATTGCCTTACCAACTGCGATATCCTTTTCAACTTCGGCTGCAGGGATAGCAGACTTGACCATATCAACCTCTACGCCGTAATTTTCAGCAAGTGTTGCATAGCGCTCCTCAAGTTCTTCTTCGGTAGCGGTGATGCCTTCAAGTTCAACAATCTTTTCAAGAGCGAGGCGGTATTTTACCTGCATCTCTGCCTGAGGACGGAAGGTTGCCTTGAAATCGTCAATAGTGCTGTTTGTGTACTGCAGATAGGTCTTGAAGTCCATACCCTGAGACTGCAGACGGTATGCAAACTCTTCAACACTCTGGTTAAGGCGAGCCTCGAACATAGCCTCGGGAATTTCACCCTTAATACTGTCAACGATCTGGTTTACAAGGTCGTTTTCAACTGCTTCTTCGGCAGCCTTCTTCTTGCGCTCAAGTGCCTTCTTCTTTATATCAGCCTTAAGTTCCTTAAGGGTGTCAAATTCGCTTACATCCTTTGCGAACTCGTCGTCAATAGCAGGAAGTTCGCGAACCTTTATCTCGTGAAGTTTGATCTTGAATACTGCAGGCTTACCGGCAAGTTCCTTTGCACCGTACTCTTCGGGGAAGGTTACATCGATATCAAACTCATCATCGATTTTCTTTCCGATAATCTGCTCTTCAAATCCGGGGATAAATTGGCCGGAGCCCAGTTCAAGTGCGTGTCCCTCTGCCTTGCCGCCGTCGAATGCAACGCCGTCGCAGAAGCCCTCGTAGTCGATGTTTGCAACGTCACCGTTCTGTGCCGCGCGGTCGGTTACTTCGATCTCACGGGAGTTACGGCTGCGAGCCATTTCGATCTCGTCGTTGATCTCTGC
>JAZOBW010000125.1:0-2434 GCA_045596185.1 Acutalibacteraceae bacterium
TGTTCCGCCCCATTCCTAACCGATTTAAGGACTATATTTCTACTCCAAAGCCGAATATGTATCAGTCCTTGCATACAACAGTTATCGGCCGCGAAGGGGTAATGTTTGAAATACAGATACGAACTTTTGAGATGCATCACACTGCCGAATTCGGTATAGCGGCGCATTGGAAGTACAAGGAGGGCATAACCGATAATAACGGCGGTGGTATGGACGACCGTCTTGCCTGGATAAGGCAGATCCTTGAAAATCAGGATTCATCCGGCGATGCTTCGGATATAGTTCGTTCCATCAAGGTAGATCTTTCTCAGGAAGATGTCTTTGCCGTTACACCCCGTGGTGATGTTATAAACCTTCCTGTAGGTTCTACGGTTGTTGACTTTGCATTTGCCATACATTCCGAGGTTGGAATAAAGATGGTAGGTGCCAAGGCAGACGGAAAGATAGTGCCAATAAATCATACTATTAAGACCGGCGAGGTTATCGAGATACTGACCACCAATCAGGCAGGTCACGGTCCCAGCAGGGATTGGATGAAGATTGCCGTTACCAATCAGGCAAAGGCCAAAATACGCTCGTGGTTCAAAAGGGAAAAACGCCCCGAAAATATTGCGGCGGGTAAAGCGGAACTTGAACGTGAGTTTAAGCGCAACGGTATCACCTTAAGCGATGATGAATTTAACGAATTTATGGGCGATGTGATAAAGCGTTTGCGTTTTGCAGACCTCGACGAATTTTATGCAGCCATTGGATACGGCGGAATACTTCTTTCCAAAATTATGCCGCGTATAAGAGAGGATTATAACAAGCGTAATTCTGCAACGAAGCCGATAGAGGTTACCGAGATCAAAACCAAACCCACACACTCTTCCGAGGGCGTTGTTGTAGAGGGCATCGATAATTGTCTTGTTAAATTGTCACGCTGTTGCGCACCGCTTCCGGGCGATGATATCATCGGATTTATAACCCGCGGTCACGGTGTTTCCATTCATAAACGCGACTGTAGTAATGTGCCTCACAATATTGCAAACTGTGCAGAGCCCGAACGGTGGATAGCGGCGCACTGGAGTGTTACAAGAAAGGAAAACTTTGTATCTACATTGCAGGTTGCAGCCATCGATCGTGACGGTATACTTGTAGAACTTATGACCGCCGTTTCAAATATGCGTGTTCCGGTACATTCGGTAAGCGCCCGTAAGCAGAAGGACGGTAACTGTATAATTCATATATCAATAAGTGCTGAAAGTGTTGAACATCTGCGTAGTATAACTGCACGTATAGAAAAAATACACGGCGTATTCAGTATAGAAAGGATAGGACAATGAGGGCTGTAATTCAAAGGGTTGAATGTGCCGATGTTTCGGTAGAAGGTAAGATAGTCGGCAGTTGTAAAGAGGGCTTTTTGGTGCTTTTTTGTGCGATGAGAGGGGACAGTGAGGAGGAGGCGAGACTTCTTGCCGCCAAGACTGCAAATCTTCGGATATTCTGTGATGAAGATGATAAGATGAACAGGTCGCTTCTTGATATTGATGGGCAGGTACTGTGCATATCGCAGTTTACCCTTGGCGCAGACACCAAAAAGGGAAATCGCCCGTCTTTTATAAATGCTATGCCGCCCGAAACCGCCACGCAACTTTATGACCTTTATTGTAATGAACTTATTTCCCTCGGTATAAAGAAGGTAGATAAGGGCATTTTCGGTGCCGATATGAAGGTCAGCCTTATAAACGACGGACCTGTTACTATAACACTTGATACCGATATATGGAGGAAACGGTAATGACCGTTACAAAATTAGCACTTGGTCAGTTACAGGCAAACTGTTATCTGATTTCTTCGGATAAAGCGGCTGTTTGTATAGATGCAGGTGATTTTGATACACGCGTTTTGGACTTTTTCAAAAACAACAGTGATAAAGAACGTCTTATACTTCTGACCCACGCCCATTTTGACCATATTGGCGGTGCTGATAGATTGCGGCAACTTACCGGTGTTAAAATTGCAATAGGCACTGAAGATGCACCGTCACTTTGCGATAGTGCAAAAACACTTTCCGATATATTCGGAATAGCAGTTGCTCCGTTTTGTGCCGATATTTTACTGAACGACGGTGAGAAGTTTTCGGTGGGAGATATAAACTTCACGGCAATCAAAACATCGGGTCACAGCATCGGCTCAATGTGTTATCTTGCCGAGAATATGCTCTTTTGCGGCGACACACTTTTTGAGGGCAGCGTAGGTCGAACCGACCTTTACGGTGCAGATTCCAACGCCCTTTTGCAGTCGTTGAAAAAACTGTCTTTACTGCCCGATGATACGGTGGTCTACAGCGGTCACGGTTCAAATACTACGATAGGAAACGAACGGAAATATAATCCGTATATGAAATATGCTCAAACTTTGTAATATAGGTCATAAATTTGATTATGAGTTG
>JAZOBW010000126.1:0-19149 GCA_045596185.1 Acutalibacteraceae bacterium
TTGCTGCATCAGGGTTTCCCCCATTGTGCAATATCCCCCACTGCTGCCTCCCGTAGGAGTCTGGGCCGTGTCTCAGTCCCAATGTGGCCGTTCAACCTCTCAGTCCGGCTACCGATCGTCGACTTGGTGGGCCGTTACCCCGCCAACTATCTAATCGGACGCGAGGCCATCTTACAGCGGATTGCTCCTTTGGTGTCAAGAGGATGTCCTCTCGACACATTATGCGGTATTAGCAGTCGTTTCCAACTGTTGTCCCCCTCTGTAAGGCAGGTTCCTCACGCGTTACTCACCCGTCCGCCACTAAGTAAACCAAGAAAATTCAGTAGCAAGCTACCTTCAATTCAGCGGTTTACTCCGTTCGACTTGCATGTGTTAGGCACGCCGCCAGCGTTCGTCCTGAGCCAGGATCAAACTCTCTAAAATATTGTATCTCAACACTTCTGTGTTAAAATCTTTCAGATAAGTCTTTTGACTCATTTAATCAATGCTGACGCATTTCTCTTTGTCCTTGATTTCTTGAGATTTCTCTAAGAATCGTCGGGTCCTTATTATCGTCGTTGTTTAATTTTCAAGGTCCGTTTTGCGTTCCCCTTTTTAGGGCGCCCAATTATATTACCACAACCATCCCCACTTGTCAAGCACTTTTTTACCTTTTTTTCAAAATTTTTTCACACTTTTTTCAAAAATCTAGCCAACCACAATATGTTGTGGTTGGCATCGTTTTTTCGACATATTTTACAACCTGAAGTGCGGCTGATTCAGCGCCTTTTTCTGCGGACTTTCCTTAAATTACGGGCTTTATCCTTGCGTTTATACTTATCTACATATTCCATAAGTTCCTTGCCCTTGGGTTTCTGGTCGATTATCTGATTAAGTCTGGGGCCGTAAGAACCGTTAAGTTCCACCAGGCATACATCATCAGGTGTGATGGCAACATCCCAGCCTACCGACGGTACATCGGGTGTGCGCAATGCCGCCTCAGTAGCAAGGGCGATTACTTTATCCCAATGCGGCACATTAAATCCAATTATCTGCTGTCCCGAAGAAGGGTGGAAAATGCAGGTGTTACGCTCGATATCCGAACCGATGGTTATGGCAATACCGGTTTTGGGGTCGAGGGTTGCAGCATAGCCGCCGTTGCAGATATTATCACAGACCTTATCCCCTGCACCCATACGCATAGCGGTATCGATTATGCTTATCTTGCCGTGGTCGTTAAGGGTGATAACACGAATGGTATTGACCGAACCGGGAGACATACGCTCCATTTCGGGGTGCTGAACAATATATTCTTCGCACAGATAGTCGTTGCCCGATATTTCGGCAAATACATCTTCTATACGGTTCTCGTTTTTCTTATAGGCAAACACGCCTATGCCGTGGGAGCCGTGGTTGGGTTTGAAAATTACCTCTTCGCGCTGTTCTACAAATTCTTTAAGCCCCTCAAGACCAACCTTATCCACCGCGATAAACTGCCGCTTTATAAGATCGGCATATTTAATATACTGCAACTCCTTTTTGCCGTAACCGCCGAGACGAGCCTTTACGAGCCATAAGCGATAGTACTGGTGGTAACGCAGAAGGAAGTTGCGGCGATCGCGGTCCTTGCGCTTCATAAAATCGTAGTTAAAATACTCATCAATAAAGCAGTGAAAACGCACACGACAATAAACGGTATCGAGCAGAATAAGAAATGCATCAAAACCCTTATAGCCTAGGCTGTGTATTTTATTTAACCTTCTTTTTGCTGCAGACAGTGGGTTTTTCACTTTTTCCGCCTCCTGAGCATCTTTCGCTTTTTCTTTCGCAGGTTCATTTTTATTACATCCATCTTCCTGCAGTTCTTTTTAAGAAAAGGAAGTATTTCCCTGCCTTTGGGCTTTTTATCGGCAATCTGATTAAGCAGCGGGCCGGGGCAGGTATTATATTCAACAACACAAGGCCCATCAGGTGCAATCGCAATATCCCATCCTCTTATCGGCCATCTGTCGGAACGAAGAACGCCATCGGTAACGAAAGACTTCATTTCCTGCCAAAACGGCACCTCAAATCCGATTATCTGCTCACCTGTTACGGGATGAAGCAGATGCGGTTCGCCCTTCATATCGAAAGCGGGAGTAACAACAACGCCCGTTTCGATATTAATCGATGCGGCAAGACCGCCGCGGCGCTGGTTATCGCAAACATCTGTGCCCCCACCTATTTTAAGGGTGGTATCGATTATCTTTACCCTGCCGTTTTCCTTTAGGGTTAGCACACGTATAGTGTTTACCGAAGCAGAAGTAAGTCTTGCCATTTCGGGGTGCTGAATGATATGGTCCTCGCAAAGATATCCCTTTCCCGACAGGTCGGCGAATATCTCGTCCAGACGGTCCTCGTCTTTGTTGTAAACGAAAACGCCCCTACCGAAAGAACCGCGGTTAGGCTTAAAGATGACCTGTTCCCTTTTGGAAACGAACTCTCGCAGAGCATCTAAGCCCACCTCGTCAACATCTATAAATTGCCTTCTTATCATTTCAGGAATCTCACAATACTGTTCCGATTTCAGATAATTTCCGCCGTTGTGCGCCTTTATAAGGCGGTAGTGTGTATTCTGATGATAATCCAGAATAAAATATTTACGCACACGGTTTTTAAGGTTCATATAATTGTATTTCATATACTCGCCGAAGGTAACATGAAAACGGCTTTGACAGTAAAGAAAATCAAGATATATCCTTGCAGTTTCAAGGGTAGAATATCCGCGTGCCTTTATTTCGCCGCAACGCTTTTTCATCTTATGTTTTGCCATATTATTGTCCCCTTTTTTTGTTCTTCCGCCTTTTGCGGGCAATAATGCGACGCTGCTTTGCGGTGCTGTTTTCTTTTATGTATGCAATTATTTCCTTGCCCTTAGGTTTCTGATCCATAAGTTGGTTAAGGCGTGAACCGGGGTAGGAGTTCACCTCTATTATACAAGGGCCGTTTTCGCTGATGGCTATATCCCAGCCGCGTATCGGCATATCGGGCATACGCAGTGCCGCCTTTACAACCATACTTTTAAGTTCCCGCCAGTACGGAATGTTAAATCCAACTATCTTCTGCCCCGTTTCCGGGTGATAGATGAACCTTTCGTGATGAGAAGAAACGCCGACGGTAACAACTATTCCGGTTTCAACATCTACCGTTGCAGCAAGGCCACCGCTTGAAAGGTTATCACAATCACTATCATCAGAACCCATCTTTACAGCGGTATCTACTATCTTTACATTCCCGTGGTCGTTAAGGGTAAGCACCCTGATAGAATTCACCGATTGGCTTGACAGTTTTGCCATTTCGGGGTGCTGAATTATAAAATCCTCGCACAGATAATTTTTGCCTTCGATATCGGCAAATATCTCACGCAGACGCTGTTCGCCCTCGACTCGTTTATAGGTAAATATCCCCTTGCCGTGTGTACCGAAATCGGGTTTGAAGATGACCTTTTCACGCTGTTCGGTAAAATTTGAAAGCCCCTTAAAGCCGCTCTCGTCCACCCTTATATAGCTTCTTCCTATCATATCGGGGAAAAAATCATATTGGCTGCTTTTAAGCGCGAACTGTGTGGTGTTGCGCTTTACCGCCTTATAGCCTATCGACTGATGATGAAACAAAAGGAAGTTTTTTCGGTCACGGTTTTTACGGTTCATAAAATTGAACCAGAAATATTCAAAATGTCTGCAACCGAATCGATAACGGCAGTAGGTCATATCTATAAAAAGTCGTATTTTTTCTGAACCCTTGTAACCGCGTTTGGTAAGTTCTTTCCATCGGATACGCGTTCCCGATAAAATCGACACTGTAACATCCCCTTGAAATATAGTTTAGTAGTATTTTCGTATCACCCGACGCGTTGTCGGATGTATATCCCTATATCTACACTTATTTTTTTCTATGTACTCGATTATTTCTTTTCCCTTGGGTTTCTGGTCGGCTATCTGGTTGAGTGCCGGTCCGGGGCCGCCGTTTACCTCTATAATAAGTGCTCCTGTGGGTGTCACGGCAATATCCCAACCACATATCGGGCGCAGTTCATTCTTTCTGGCTCCTGCCTTTGCAATTTCAATAACTGCATCCCAATTAGGTACCTGAAATCCCACTACCTGAACGCCGCTTTCGGGGTGGATAAGATAACACTGACGGTCCATCGTGTAAGCGCCGGTAAGAATAATTCCCGTTTCCTTATCTACCGCCGCCGCGTAACCGCCGCAACGCTGATTGTCACAAACGCTGCTGCCATCACCGATACGAATGGCGGTATCTACTATCTTGACATCCGTGCCATCGTGCAGAGTAAGCACACGAATGGTGTTAACCGAACGCGACTGCAGTGTTCTCATCTTTTCGTGCTGGATAACATATTCCTCACAAATGTAATCACTGCCCTTTACCTCTTCAACCTTCTCCTTAAGATCGGTATCGGTTGCAGAATCAAAGGCGAAAACGCCCTTTCCGCAAGAACCGTGATTGGGCTTAAAGATAACCTTGCCGTGCTTTTCAACAAAAGCGGCCACACCCTCAAAGCCAACCTCGTCTACCAATATATATTCCCTTTTCACAAGTTCGCCTAAAAGTTTATACTGAATGTACTTATCCTCGCCTTCGACATGACCTCTCTTCACACGGAAGAAACGTGTCTTCTGGTGATAGCGAAGAAGGAAATACTTTCGCTCCCGGTTCTTTTTGTTCATAAAATCATAATCCAGATACTCGGTAGGCAGACAGTGGAAGCGTTTGCGGCAGTATATCATATCTGCCGTAATGCGCAATGATTCCCATTTTCCATATCCGAGCGAACGAATGTTGGTGTAATAACATTTCATTCTGCGGAGCGGTTTTGTAAGTGCTCTGAAGATCTTCATTTTTTCACCCTCTGTTACACAAGATCCTTCGAAATACCAAAGCAGTATTTCTGAAAAGACAATGCATCTTATTCTTTATTATCATTAGCGGTATCGTCAACCACAAAGCAGGTATTTATACCGTAATATTTAAGACATTCTATCTTATTTTCATCAATCAGTTCACCGCTGATAACAATAGGAACAGCCGGTGGACACCCGACGGTGGGGGACGCCAGTATTTTACCGAGGCTTTCGCCTACTGCACACTCGCGTGACGATGAAAACAGTGCCTGTCGTATCGATATTTTTCTTTCGGCGTTGCCCAAAACCGGTGGCAGAAGTGTAATCGGAGTTTGTCTTTCCACCGAAAGCAGGGCATCCGCCAACCGTTTCAATCCCAAATCACCGATTTCCGGAGTCAACATCATAACGGTATAATCGGGATCCGAAAATTCACACTCTATTCCTTTTTGCCGCAGCAGTTGTGCAAATTCTTCCCCTGTATACCCGTATTCTTTTGCCGCAATGGTAATTTTTAATTCCTCGTCACCCAAAATGGTGAAGCCTTTTTTAGCAATATGCTCTTTAAGGCATTTGACCTTCCCGACAAATTCCGCTAATCTTTTGCGATAATTACCGTCCAACAAGGCATTAACCATATCAAGCGACTGCAAAATCAGATACGATGGACTTGTTGAAGCAAAGACCGACATCGCAGCATAGGCGCTATCAAAGAAAAAGTTCGGTGCTTTTTCGGAAATATGCAGATATGCGCCGCCGGTAAGGACCGGCAATGTTTTATGTGCCGAATCGCAGCAAATATCGGCGCCCAGCGATATCGGATGTTTATCCTGCTCAAGAAACCGCAGATATGCTCCGTGCGCATTATCGACCAGCAGCAGCACATTATATCTCTTGCACACTTCGGAAAGCAGTGCCACATCGGTCATATTGCCCAGATAATCGGGACTTGTAATATACACTGCCACGGGTTTTTCCTGCGCCGATGCAAGATACCCTTCAAGGTGTTCTGCGGAAATCTTGCAGGACAATATTCCCCGTGTGTTATTCTCTGTCAACCAATCAACCTTAATATCCAGCAAAGCGGCGGCCGTGAGAAAAGTTTTATGCGCATTGCGCCCTGCAAGCACAAAAGCCTCCCTGCCGAGTGTTGCTGCGTACATCTTTACCATAAACAACATCGCCCGTATCGCAAGGGACGAGCCTTCGGCAGAATACACCGTTTTGCCTGTGCCGAAAAGCATTGAGGCATTGCGCTCACTTTGAGCAATTATTCCGTTGGAATTATAAAGAACATCGGCACCGCTTATTTCGGTAATATCTGATCGTTCTATTCCCAGAAAATCCACGCCCTTGTGCCCCGGCATATGTAATCGCAGGGTGTTTTTTTTGGCGTATTCCTTTATAAAGTCAACTATCGGGGTTGTCATTACTGTTCACCAAATGTTTTGGCGGCCTCCAGCATAATGGCACACTCCATTCGTTTGCGGAAAAGTTCGCAACCGTATTCATATACTCCGTTTACCGAACCGGTGGCGTGGTATGCATTTGCCGCACAACCACCCGAGCAGTAAAGTTTTGCCCAGCAATCCTTACATTCCTGTCGGGTATATACATTACAAGCAGCAAATTCATCCCTTATCTCGGTGTTTTCAACACCCTTCCATATATCGCCCAGTTTGAAGCGTTCTTCACCGACAAACTGATGGCAGGGATACAGATCTCCCCAAGGGGTAACTGCCATATATTCGGTTCCCGAACCGCATCCCGATATGCGTTTGTAAATACACGGCCCGTTTTTAAGGTCTATCATATAGTGATAGAATGTAAAGGGGCGTCCCTCGCGATGGCGGCGCAGCATAAGCTGTGCCAATTTTTCATACTGTTCAAGCACGATGGGCATATCCTCTGCTGTAAGCGAGGAGGGATCATCAGCGGCACCCACAACCGGTTCCATACTCAGTTCGGTGAATCCCAAAGACAGCATTTCCTCTATATCCTTAAGAAAATCGGGGTTTGCGTGGGTAAATGTGCCGCGAATATAGTAATTTTTGTTGCCGCGCTTTTCAACAAAACGTTGAAATTTCGGTACTATCTTTTCCCAACTGCCGTTGCCGGCAAAATCCACCCTGTAACGGTCGTGGATTTCCTTTCTTCCGTCAAGGCTTAAAACAACATTGTGACATTCCCGATTGGCGAAATCGATAACATCATCGTCCACCAATACGCCGTTGGTGGTAAGGGTAAATCGGAAATTCTTTCCCGTTTCCCTTCCCCTTTTTCGCGCATACGCACCAAGTTCTTTTATCATATCAAAATTCATCAGCGGCTCTCCGCCGAAAAAGTCGACTTCAAGATTGGTTCGTCCCTTGGAATTTTCAATAAGGAATTCCAGGGCGCGTTTTCCTACCTCAAGACTCATCACGGCCCTGTCGCCGTGATACTTTCCCTGACTGGCAAAGCAGTAGGAACAGTTCAGATTGCAGGTGTGTGCAACATGAAGACAAAGCGCCTTTACTATTCCGGCGCTTTTCTTTTTTAAATCCCCTGCCATTGGCTTAAAGGTGTCCTGAGAATAGATTTTTCCCTGCGCCTTAAGTCCATCGATATCATCACAGCAGTCTGCTATTTCCTGCCTTGTTATCTCTTCTCGGTCTTTATATTTTTCTAACACATAACTTACGGTTTCTTCGCGTGTAGCGCTCTCGTACTTTTTTATAACATCAAATGCCACCTCGTCCACAAGGTGCACCGAGCCCGAATATACATCCAGCACTATATTAAGACCGCCAAGTTTGTAACAATGAATCATTTATATACCTTCTTATAAAAAGTGCCGCCATTCGGCGGCACCTATATTGAAATTATTCCTTTTCGGCCTTTTCGCATTCCTGATTTGCAATACCGCAACTGGTTTTACAAGCCGACTGGCAGGAAGTCTGGCATTCGCCGCAACCGCCGTTCTTAGCGCTTTCGCAAAGATTTTTTGTTTCCAAAGTCTGAATACGCTTCAATTCAGTTCCCTCCTATAATTTGTTTTTCTAATTATATCACGACAAAAAAGAAAAATCAAGATATATATATTTTTATTCCGAAAGTCTTCTGGCAAAATCGGCGAGTTCCTCACGGCTGAAAAACTCTAGCGTTATGGTGCCTCTATCCTTGCCCTTCGGTTTTATGTTAACCTTTCTGTGCAGTTCATTCTTGAGTGCAAGTTCAACCTCGCTGTAGTATGTATCCTTCGGCGCCTTTTCCTTTTTATCTGCCGCAGGTTTCTTTGCAAGGTTAGCCATTCTTTCAAGGTCGCGCACCGAGGCACCGCCCTTGGCGGCATCCAGCATGGCGGCACGGATGGAGCCCTCCTCTACGGCGAGTAGTGCCCTTGCGTGACCTGCCGTTATATCGCCGCAGCGCAGTGCTTCAAGTTCGGTATCGTTTAGTTTAAGCAGTCTAAGCGCGTTGGTTACGGCACTGCGCGATTTTCCGATGCGCTCGGAGACCTGCTCCTGAGTAAAGCCGTAGCCGTCTATCAGCGAACGGTAACCCATCGCTTCTTCCACAGCATTAAGGTCTTCTCGCTGAAGATTTTCGATAAGTGCTGCCTCGGCAAGTTCCTTGTCGTCCATCTCTTTTATAACAACCGGAACCTGCTCTATTTCTGCCATACGGCAGGCGCGCCAACGGCGTTCGCCTGCGACTATCTGGTACACGCCCGAAGGTGTGGGGCGAACAAGTATCGGCTGAAGAAGGCCGTGTTTTGAGATGCTGTCGGCAAGTTCGGAAAGTGCCTGTTCATCAAAATCGCGGCGTGGCTGATTACGGTTCGGCTCTATCTCGGTTATTTTAAGGGTGACAACACTGCCGGTATCGGCGGCATTTTCATTGAAAAGTGATTCGAGACCTCTGCCGAGGCCGCCTTTTTTTACTGCCATTTTAGTGCCTCCTGTTCTTCTTCAGAAATTCCTTTGCCAATGCATTATAGGCATCGGTACCTTTGGAACGCTTATCGTAGTACTGTATCGGCATACCGTAACTGGGTGCCTCCGAAAGGCGAACGGCACGCGGAACGGTAGTTTTATATAGTTTATCGGCAAAAAACCGCTTTATTTCACCTACCACCTGCTGGGTTAGATTTAGGCGACCGTCAAACATAGTAAGCACAATACCCTCTATCTCTAAAGTAGGATTGTAAAGGCGCTTTACCTGCCTTACCGAAGCCATCAGTTGTGAAAGACCTTCAAGCGCATAATATTCGCACTGTATCGGCACAAGCACCGTGTCGGCGGCGTTTAGGGCATTTATGGTGATAAGCCCCAGCGACGGCGGACAATCAATAAATATGTAATCATAATTTTCGCGAACGGGCGAAAGCGCCATCTTCAGTTGCGCCTCGCGGTGTTCAATTTCGATAAGATCAACCTCGGCAGCGGCAAGGTTCATAGATGCAGGTACCACATCAACATTTTTGAAGGCGGTAGTAACTATGGTTCCCTCCACCCTTGCTTTGCCTATCAGCAGTTCATAACTGGAGGGTGTGCCCTCCTTTTTGCTTATACCGTAGCCGCTGGTGGTGTTACCCTGAGGGTCGGCATCAACAAGCAGCACCTTTTTTCCTGCAAGACCTATACCTGCGGCAAGGTTAACGGCGGTGGTCGTTTTACCGACACCGCCCTTTTGATTTACGATGGCAATTATCTTTCCCACACGTATTCTCCTTAACTATATATATGAAATGTAAATATATATTATATAATACAATCTATATTGTATCGACAAGTGTTTCACGTGAAACATTCGTCATCGAAATTATTATAACACCCTTTTGTTCGGTTGTAAATAACAAATTATATGCAAAAAATAAAGACGGGGGTCTCCCGTCTTTATTTATCGCCCGACCGAAACAGCAACGATGCCACAGTGCCGCAGACTATGGCGGTGGTTATTCCTGCCGAGGTGGCGGTTATTCCGCCGCACAGCGCACCCACAAGACCGTACTGTCTGACCGCCTCCTCAACCCCCTTTGCAAGGCTGTAGCCGAAGCCGGTCAACGGAACGGTGGCACCTGCGCCGGCAAAATCCACTATCGGACCATACAAGCCGAGTGCTGTAAGCGCTACGCCTGCCACAACGTAGGAAACGAGTATCCTTGCAGGAGTAAGTTTGGTGTAATCAATCAACACCTGCCCTAAAAGGCATAATCCGCCGCCTACCACAAACGCCTTAAGACAGTTTATTGCTATTTCCATAAAAAATAATCCCTCCATGTTTCACGTGAAACATTTTGGGATTAGTTTTTACCGTTTTGGGCGGTATATTCACCGTTCTGAAAATTTTGTTCAATTTCGCTGTACACCCTATCAATATCAAGATTGTGCGCCTTTACACGGTCGCCCGATTCACTGCGCACCGTTAAAATAACCTTGCAGGTCTTGTGGCGGCGGTCAGCAGGGGTCTCGCACAGCCTTATTACACCTATTCTGTCTTTGGTGCAGTATAGTTCGCGAATGGTAAATCCGCGCAGTCCTCTAGCGTATACCGTATCCCCGAAGGATATGCCGCCGTGTTTATAGTTCGTATAACAAATGCTGCCGTAGTAGAGCGACAGTATTATAGCCGATGCCGATACAAATACTATCAGTCGGTCAAAATATGCGAAAAATACCGCAAGTGCCACCGCGACAAGCAGTATTGCCCCGATTATTATTCGCGGAACAAACAAAAATCGCCACAACATTCTTTTGCCGTGTTTAGCATGGATTTCGGCGTTTGAAGGTCTTAACTGCGGAAAATATGAATAAAGACGGCCTTTCACGGTGTCCCTTCTGCCGCACGGCACCACCACCGCCTTTTCGCCCTTACGGTTGCCGTATCCGCCGACCGATGCATACATAGAGCACATACGAAACAGTCGCATAAGCGGATTTTGTTCGATACAGATATTATTTATACCCGTTCGGTTGAATACCGTGCGTTTTTTGGTTATAAAGCCGGAGCAAACCTCTATTCGGCGGCTGTCACTCCTTAAACTGAAATTCAGGTAACGGAAAAAAGCCATAGTTGCCGCAAAACCGTATGCAAAGAGCAAAATCAGGCTTATTGCGCCAAATACCGGCGGTATATACACGCTTACCCTTTCTGCGGCGGTGTTTATGCGATCAAGAAGCATCTGCTCCACCGCAAGGTCAAGTTGTTTTCCTATCTGACGGATAAGCGGCACCCCTACCACTACTCCCGTAACCGATGATGATGTTGCCGCGGCAAGAAGTGCTATTTTAAGGGGCGAATAGGCCACCTTTACCTTCTTTTCACCGCCGTACATCGCGGCGCAAAGCCTTGCGGCATCGGTATGGGAGAGTTTGAATATAAAATCGGGGTTTCCGGCACGACCTGCCTCGGTATTTATATGGCAGGTGGCAGAACCGAAGATGCGGTCAAGAATGTCCTGCGAAATATGCAGAGAGGATATTTTTCGGCGCGGTATTCGGGAAACACTGCAAAAAAACAGTCCTTTCTTTACAATCAGTTCGTTTTTTCCCAACTTTACCGAGAAAAAACGACAACGAATCAGCGCCGTACCCACTATAACCGTAAGCAGAACAGCCTCCCAAAGCAGAACACCGCTGAATTCGCCCCTTTGCAGATACTGCACGGCTCCTCGCAGTACGGGTAGCACCAAAACGAATAAAAAAGGTTTTATAAACCGCAGTGACATAAGCGGATGGGCGCGGAACTCATTTTTCATACTGTTCACCCGAAAGCGTATTCAGCAGGTACTGTGCATCGTTTCGTTTCATTTCGGGTATGATGATAAGCCCCCGTGCGGCGCGCAACACCACACCCTCCAGTTTCAGCAGTCTTGCAAGTGGAGTTCGGTAACCCGCACCGAAAACAAGACGGGGAAAGGGCATAATATCGGTATTTCTTATTATTATACCCTTGGTAACTACCAGACAACCCTTTTTAACCGATATTTTATAACTTCTGATAAAAAGAGGCAGCGCAACGCCGCCCACGAATACCGTGAGAATTGCCGTTGCCGCTGCCGCATAGCCGCAAATTTTTGATGGATACAAAAGCCAACACTCCGCCGCTACAAAAGCGGCGCCGATAATGAGTGTTCTTACAAACCAAAGCAGTTGGGTTTTAAGTGTAAGAGAAAGGTTCATAGACTACCTCCTTTACTTTTTTACCGCGTCCCAATATTCCTTGAACTTCTGCTCATTTTTATTATTGCCGAAGTGATAATACTTCTTATTTTTTATCTCATCGGGCAGATATTGTTGGTTTACATAATGCAGAGGATAGTCGTGGGGATACAGATAGTTCTGACCCTTTACCTCGGCATCTTCGCCATCGAAATGTTTGTTCTGTAACTGCCGCGGAATCGGGCCGCCGATGCCCCTTTCAACATCACCCATCGCACCGTTTATCGCCATATAGGCAGAGTTTGATTTCGGGCTGGTGGCAACAAGGATAACTGCGTTTGCAAGGGGGATACGCGCCTCCGGAAGACCGACCGCCATAGCGGTATCCACAGCCGCCTTAACTATAGGAATTATCTGGGGATAGGCAAGTCCCACATCCTCATTGGCACATACCATCAGCCGCCTGCAAGCACTGGGAAGATCACCTGCGGCAAGGATGCGCGCAAGGTAGAAAACAGCGGCATCAGGGTCGGAACCGCGCATCGATTTCTGATAGGCAGAAAGCAGGTCGTAATGCTCGTCACCTTCGCGGTCGTAGCGCACCGAATTACCTGCAAGAATCTGCTCGGTATCCTCATCGGTTATGGTGGGCGCCTCCTGCCCGTTGGTTAACATAACACAGAGTTCAAGCATATTGAGCGCACGGCGCACATCGCCTGCCGCCGCACGGGCAATTTTAAGAATATTATCATCGCTTACAGCGATATTCTTTCCGCTCTCTTCTGCCAGTATACCTACCGCCCGTTTTATCACCGATGCGATGTCCGCTGCCTCCAGTTGTTTGAACTCGAACACGGTGGAACGGCTGAGAATAGCATTGTAGACATAAAAATACGGATTTTCTGTGGTGGAAGCGATAAGGGTTATATCGCCATTTTCGATATACGATAGCAATATCTGCTGTTGTTTTTTATTAAAATACTGAATTTCATCAAGATAGAGCAGTATTCCGTTGGCGGCATCGATTGTGCCTATAGAGGCTATTATATCCTTAATATCGGCGGTAGATGCGGTGGTGGCGTTAAGGTAGCAAAGTTTTTTGCCGCAACGCCCTGCGATTATATTCGCCACGGTTGTTTTTCCCACGCCCGAAGGGCCGTAAAATATCAGGTTGGGGATATTGCCCGAATCGATAATACGGCGCAGTATTTTATCTGGTGCAAGAAGGTGGCGCTGCCCTGCAACCTCGTCTATATTCTGCGGTCGTAAACGGTCGGCAAGTGGTGTGTTCATACTTTCTCCCCTTTTCGTTTATAATCATCTATAATATACCACATTTGCACTACTGAGTGCAACGGTTTTATTATTTTTAACAGTACGGTTAAAGGGTGGTATGGGTTCGAATGATTTTATCTGCCACAGCATAAAATTAGTTGTGGAGTGTTGATAATGAAAAAGACAATATTTATTAAAAATGCGGTTGTACTTACCGTTTCATCGCTTATACTGCGCTTTGCAGGTATCGTTTTCAAGGTGTGGCTTGCCGCCGCTATCGGCGCAAAAGGCATTGGTCTTTACCAACTAATCTTTTCGGTATACACCCTTGCCGGAGCATTTGCGGCATCGGGGGTATGCACCGCAGTAACCCGTCTTGTTGCCGATGAACTTGCCCTTGGAAGCAGAGGCGGAATTATGCGGATAATGCGCAAAAGTATTGCCGCCGTACTGGGTATCGCCGCCGTTTCTATGGCGGTACTGCTTATCGGTGCCGATGTAATAGCGCACTATCTTCTTCAGGACATTCGTGCCGCCGCCGCTATCAGAATACTCAGTTTTTCCCTGCCGTTTATGGGTGTTACCTCCTGTTTGCGCGGTTATTTTATCGCACGAAGAAATGCAACCCCCTGTGCAGTATCGCAGATATCCGAACAAGCGGTGCGCATCGCAGTGGTATTCTTTCTTATCGGCAAAACGGCGCATCTGGGGCTTACATATACCTGTGCCGCAGTTTTAGCAGGAGATGTTATTGCAGAATTTTGCTGTCTTTTATTCCTTATCTGGCGGTTTTCAAGCGACAGCAAAAAACTTCACAGCCTTTCAGGCAGAGCAACCCCCGATTACAATATCAGCAGCGCAATAAGGCGTATTGCACTGCCGATAACATCGGGGAGGTATCTTAATTCCTTGCTTCGTACCGCCGAAAATCTTCTTGTTCCGATCTGCCTTGCATACTTCCCTTCGGGTGACGATGCGCTGTCACAGTTTGGTATGATAAAGGGAATGGCACTGCCTCTGCTGTTTTTTCCCTCTACCCTTTTGGGTGCGCTTTCAACACTGCTTATTCCCGAGATGTCCGAAGCGGCCGCACGTGGCAGAACCTACATTGTAAAGGCAGCAGCAGAGCGGATAATCCGTATAACCTGCCCCTGCGCCTTTATATTCTCCGCTCTGTTTATGCTGTGCGGAAGGGAGATAGGTTTTTTATTTTACAAAAGTGAAACGGTCGGTTTTTTGCTCTGTGCGCTATCGCCCATAGTTCCGCTTATGTATCTCGACAGCGTGTGTGACGGCATTCTCAAAGGTCTTGACCAACAGCGTTTCACCTTCCGCACATCGATTACCGATTCGGCGATAAGGATAGTGCTGGTGGCGCTTGTGCTGCCCAGATTCGGCCTTTACGGATTTATCGGAATAATGTACTTTTCCAATGCACTGACCTGCGGTTTGAATGTCTCGCGGCTGATAAAGGTAAGTCACGCCGATATCGATGCCGCAAAAACAGTATTTATGCCCATCTGTGTGGCGCTCACGATGGTGCTTTTCTTCCGTGGGGTTATGAATGTTCTGCCCGAAATGCCGCTTATTATATACATTTCGGCGATTGCACTTTTAAGCGTAACAGCATATCTGCTGCTGCTTTTCGTTTGCGGTATTATGACAAGGGAAGATATTTATCCAAACGCCAGATGTTAAAAACAATAAAATATTGCCTTAAAAAAGCCCCCTTGAAATAAGGGGGCTTTGGTGGTATCAATATAAATATCTGCTATCTGATATTTATACCGCGTATTGCGAAACGGTTGCGGGGTTCCAGGAAAGGGATACTACGCTGCGTGCAGGTACGGCAACCTGAATTAAATAGCCGTTTCCAAGGTCTATATTTACAACATTGTTACCTGAATTGTTGTTGTTTATTATAATGCTGTATGTACCGTCGGGGTTTACTGCCGCAACATTTGCCACACCCTGTACCGTATCGGTAGAATCAACAATATATGCATTTTCCTTTATAAATTTACTGAAGTGGCCAAGTGCATAGTAGTCCGAAAGTTTCTTATATGTGCCGGTTGTGGTGTTGTACTCGGTAAGACCTATACCTACACCGCTTATGTTGCCGACAAGCGGACCTCGGTTCTCATCAAGCATAATATTCCAGTAAACATAGGCACTGGCGTAGTTACGCAGACTTAACACACATTTTTCTACCGAATTGAAGAAGTTATTCATATCGATATTTCCTGCCGCTTCGGTGATGTATATCGGCATATCGGGATAGTACTGATGGCAGAGTGCCTGAACCTCTACAGTTCCCATATACGGGTGGAATGCTATGCCGTAGTTAACACCATCAAGTTTATTGCGGGGACCCTTGATAAAGCCGGTGGTTCTGGACATATTGTTGCTATCAGTAGTAAACCAGTTGAAATCATAACCGATAAGTTTGGTGGTAACACCGGCATTTTTCATTTGCGGATAAAGGTGACCTGCCACAAAGTCTTCCATATACCATTTATCAAACCATGTAGAGGGAATATCGTGGTTGCCATCGGGTTCATTTTGCGCCGACATATAGTCGATATGTATACCCTGTGCATCGTATGCCTGAAGCGCCTTTACTATATAACTTGCATAGGTTGAATAATAATTTGAGTTTATTGCATTTTTTATAGCGTTATTATTGTCATCTATGGTGTTCCAGTCCCAGTGTGTCTTCATCCAGAGAGGGGCAGTCCAGATTCCTGCAAAGAATCGCATATTGGGGTTTACCTTCTGTGCTTCCTTTATCATCGGAATTATGCGGTCAAAATCTCTGCCAAGGCTGAATTTAGAAAGTCCCGTATCGGTTTGACCCTGAGCAACATCATCGTAGGTGTAGTAACTTCCTACGGTAAAGTCACACGCACCGAGAGGCTGACGCAGGAATGTAAGGTCGAGTGCATCTCCGGTATCATCACTGAAAAGGTCGTTGAAAAGCACGGTGCGCTCATGTTTGGGTATCTGCATAAGGTTATATGCAGTGGTATCGGTAATAGATGCACCAAAACCTTCAACAAGTTGTTTCTTTGTGCTTGTAACCTTTATTGTGATGGCATCGGACGAGGCTGCCTGAGCAGAGGTGAGCACACGAACCGAAGATGAGGCATCGGTGAAGTAGGAATTGGTGTGCGGTCTTGAACTCAGGGCGGTTATATCCGTTTTATCGGTTGAAAATTCCTTAAGCCAGGTTTCGCTGTTAAGATTACCAAGTATCATCTGTTCAAGAAGCATCAGGTCTGTGGCATCTATTTTATAAAGAATATCGCCGTCCATATTTGCGGCAACCGTATCTATTTTGGAAACGCTGTCTGCAAGGTAAAGTTTAATTCTTAAAAGGTCGCGAAGGTCGAAATAGCGGTCGCCGGTAGTATCACCAAGGAAATAAAGGTTGGCGTCTGCTGCGGTAAGTCCGTTTTGCATAATAAGGGCATCATAGTTTATATATGCGCCGGTCATTATTTCGTTTATTTCCTTTGTAACGGTGAAGGCGTAGATATAGTTAACACCCTTTTTAAGATTCAGGGAGAACATATCCGAATCGCTTATCCAGCCGCAGTTTGTGGTATGGCGTACCTTGTAAGACTGTCCGTTTACAACCAGTGTGGCATAGGGTCTGCCGTTTTGTGCAATAAAGTTTTCGTAAAGGGTCTGGTTGTTATCCTTACAGCCTATCTGGAAACGAAGTTTCATCGCGTAGTTGCCGTCCTGCGGCGCATTTACTGCAAATACTATGTAGGAAGTGTTTTGATTTATATAATCGTCTACATCTTCAAAATACATCAGACTGCCGTTATTTGCATTTCCCATAAAGGAATCATTGTGCCAGGAACCCGATGACTGCTGAATCGAAAAATGGTGGCTGTATGCTACATTTTCAGCCTCGTAATACTCCGAAACACTGCTTTCGGGTGAGGGTTGATTTTCTGCGAGTGTAAGGCCGCCGTATAAAAGAAGTGCATCAAAATCGGTACGGAAATAATCCGAGGAATTAAATGTTTGCGGTGAAAGGGGACTTATCACGGTTATGATGTGGTCTCCCTTTGTAAGGTATGAAGAAAGGTCTGCCTTGTTAACACCGTATAAATCGGTTATTCCGTTATCGTTGGCGGTATCCCTTCTGAAACCTACCGCTATCGGTCTGCCGTCCAGCAGGTATCCGAAATAAGAAGCAGCGGGGCTGAAACCTTTTCTTGTATGGAAATTAAGCGTCATATCATAAAAACCGTCGGCAGGAGCGGTGATATTGAACGAAAAACTGGGTGTGAGATAAAGTTTATCAAGTGTGATAGAAGATAAGGTGAACTGATTGTCCAGCATATTTTCAAAATCGGGTGAGCCGATGTTGCCGTCGCTTAAAACAGAAAGGTTTGTTATGTTGCTTGAACTTTCTGCCTCTACCCTTTCATAGGTTTTTGCATCTAATCCCGAAAGACGGGAATCTATATCAAGATAATCGACATTTATATATCCGTTTCCTGCATTGTTATCCGAAGTGAAGGGTATCATTCTGATGATATTTCTTCCCTTTTTAAGCGAAACTGTGGTGCCGTTTGCATTATAATTTTTGGTACCGTTTGTGCTGAAAGGAACGCTGTAAACATCACGGTCATTTATAAGCAGGGTCATATTGTGCGCAGTAGTGCCACTCCAGAAATATCCGGGGTTTACGGCATATTCGCCATCTTCAGGAGCCTGTACCGCAAATGTTACATAAAGCATATTGCTTTTATCAAAATAATTTTTAAGATCTGCTTGTGACTGCGAATATTTAGAATCCCAGTTACCGTTTCCGGTACAACCTCCGCCGGAACAGGCATAATTTGTTTGAGAAGGCTCTCCGAACTCGTTCGAATTACCCCATTTTTCCGATTCAAGACGGGTGGGGTCTTCTATCTTTGCAGGGTCTTTCTGTGTTGTAGCGGCAGTTACTCCTCCGCCGATGAAGAGCAGTTCAAAATAATCACACCATGTGGCATAAGAATTTGAAAATGCCGAATGATTAAATACAGATGTCAGGGAGATTATATGTTCACCCTGCGGAATATATACTGTAGCATTTGTGTAATCATTAAGATCGGTATAGTTTATCTTATATTTTTCATAATCAACGAAAAGCATAAAATAACCCGTGGCGCCGGTGTTTCCGGTATGGGATTTAAGGGAAATATCATAATAACCCGAACGGGGAACATTTACTGTATATGAAAAAGACGGAGATTGTGCTATATTTCCTATCTTCATCGTTTCATAACTAAGGCCCCATTCACGGGTTCTGTCAAGATGTTGGCCCACATTTCCAATATAGGTGCCATTATCATCGTAGTTATATATATATGAAGATTCGCCCGGTAAAAGTGAAAGGTTTGACTGCGGTTTTATGCCGGTAAGTGTATCCTGTACAAAAAGATTGTAAACATTTACCCAGGTGCCGTTGTCTATCATAACAGAGGTTTCTTTTACTCGGGTAATTATTCTGATAATATTTACACCCTTTTCAAGTGCAACACTAAGTTCGGCTGTAAATTCGCCTACAGCCGCTACATCATTTTTAATAAATTTTTTATCATTTACCGAAACAACAAAGAAATAATCCCCCGTTGTATAGTTTCCGCCTATATAGATATGTGGTTTTATTTTATATGTACCTGCGGCAGGGGCATCTACAAAAAATGAAACATAGGGAAGTGATGATTTATCTACTAGTCCCCTATTAAGCATATCTTCATAAGACTGCATATTTGCGGCATTTTTATATTCTATACCGCCAACAATTGTACCGTTACCTTCATCGGTTCGGGTATAAT
>JAZOBW010000127.1:0-1721 GCA_045596185.1 Acutalibacteraceae bacterium
AAAGAAATGTATCGACTTTTTCGTCCACAATCAGTTTTTCAATTATTTCAATAATTTTTGCTTTTAGTTCCTCGGTTTCATTAATAGTTCTATGACCGAAAAAGCAACAAGTTTTATCTTTCATAAATTCATCTCCAGTGTGCGATATATCGTAATTATAACACAATTTTTTCAACTTTGCGATATGTCCCACACGATATATCGAATATTTTTATAAAATTGTGGTAAACGATATATCGTAGGAGTGTAATTATGAATACAAAAAATGCAGTTGCAGACCGTATTATTGAATTGTGTAATCAGAAAAATATTGCGATAAATGCTTTAGCAAATATGGCAGGTATATCGCCGTCTACTCTCTATAGTGTTTTGAATGAAAAAAGTCAAAATCCTGGTATCGTTACCATTAAGAAGTTATGTGATGGTTTAGAAATTTCACTCCGTGAATTCTTTAATTCCGACATTTTCGATGATATTGAGCAAGAAATCAAATAATATTTAATATTTATAAAATAAAAAACTCTCTGCCACACAAAGGCAGAGAGTTTTTTACATATATTTCGGGGTGGTATTCAAACCTAAGAACCGTTTTAATAAAGTTTTTTAAGTTTCAAAATCAGTCCAACGGCTTCATCGTGGGGAAGAGTAGGACATCGCGTATAGAAGGACTATCGGTGAGCAGCATTACCAGTCTGTCAACACCGAATCCAAGACCGCCTGTGGGGGGCATACCGTATTCAAGTGCGGTTACATAGTCGTAATCAACCTCGGATTTGCAGTCGGGATCGGCGGCTTTCTTTGCAGCAACCTGACTTTCAAAACGTTCTTTCTGGTCGATCGGATCATTAAGTTCGCTGAAAGCATTACCAAACTCGGTTGCGTTTATGAAATACTCAAAACGCTCTGTAAAAGCAGGATCGTTCGGTTTTCTCTTTGCAAGAGGACTGATTTCAACTGGATAATCATAAATAAATGTGGGCTGAATAAGTTTGTCCTCAACAAAAGCATCAAACATTTCAGCAAGAACGGTGCCCTTGGTGGCATCTTCCGGAACCTCAACATGGTTTGCCTTTGCACATGCTCTGGCGTCCTCATCGGTTGCCCAGTCATTATAGTCACAACCGGAGTACTTTTTAACTGCCTCAACCATTGTAAGGCGCTCCCAGTGACCCATATCGATTTCGGTGCCCTGATATGTTATCTTTGTAGTGCCGCAGATTTTTTCTGCGAGCATTGTGTTAAGTTCTTCGACAAGATCCATCATACCGTGGAAATCGGTATATGCCTGATAAAGTTCAATAGTGGTGAATTCGGGGTTGTGCTTTGTGTCCATACCTTCATTACGGAAAATTCTGCCAACCTCGTACACACGGTTCATACCGCCTACAATAAGGCGCTTAAGATATAGTTCGGTTTCGATTCGAAGATACATATCCATATCAAGTGTATTGTGATGTGTCTTAAAAGGACGCGCAGAAGCACCAATCTCGATCGGAACAAGAATAGGGGTATCAACCTCTAAAAAGCCCTTAGAATCAAGATATGCGCGTATTTCGCGCAAGATCTGTGAACGCTTGATAAATGTATCCTTAACTTCGGGATTAACAATAAGGTCAACATATCTTTGACGATAGCGTGTATCGGTATCTTTAAGACCGTGGAACTTTTCGGGTAAGGGGAGAAGTGACTTTGCAAGAATTTCGATGTGCTGTGCGTGTATA
>JAZOBW010000128.1:0-4656 GCA_045596185.1 Acutalibacteraceae bacterium
CCTCCGACTTTACGGTGAATTTTTGGGCACTTCGCGAATGCATCTCGGACTGAATAATACCTGCGCCGAGGGTGGTGCCCCCACCGATAACCTGCGCATATCTTCCGCTGTTTCGGGCGCGTAACTGATATACGGCGCCGTTTTCAATCGCAGATATGGCAGAAATTTCTGCCGGTTCGAAATACCACGACTGGTTATCATCGCCCGAATCGACTGCGGTTCTTATAGTAACACTGTTTTGTGTATCGGAATTTGCAACCGCCACTACCTTGCCATCGGCAGAGGTGCGAGGAGTGAGTTTATATGTATAGTCGTTTTGCGGCAAAACATCGAATATCTGCTGATCAAGTGCATTGTTATTATATATTGAAACCGATGCGCCGTCATAATTATAACTGTTTGTTATGTGCAGTGATTTGCTTTGCAGGTATTCCGGGTGCAGATAGTAACCGCCCTTTGGTGTAGTTTCAAGAACCCACCGCTGATTTGAATTACCCGAGTAGGATTCCTGCTGAATACCTGCATAGTTATTTGTGCTTGAATTTTGAACAGTCAGATATTTTCCGCTCGCTTTAAGGCGGATATAATAACTTTTGCCCGATTGCAGTGCCGCAGAATAATTTGTAGCGTTCACGGTGGTGCTTGTAGGATTGCCCTGACTGTTATAGGTTACAGCGGTTTGCAACCCTTCGCTGCTGCGCGAGGCTATAAGGTTGTGTTTGCTGTCGTAAAGGTATTCAAATCCGCTGCCGTCTGCCTCGAGCATCTTTGAAAGATAATTTCCGCTGTATTCAAAGTTCGATTGCTGGTCGGCATTATCCGATGTGCTGGTAACATTTCCGTTTTTATCGTAAATGTAACTCTGTGCCGTATCCTTATACAGATACAGGTCATCAAAATATACCGGATTTGCATTTTCATTACAGCACATATATATGGCAACATTACCGTGTGGTTTCTTTGCAACAACCGTTTTTGTGGCAAACTGCCACGCAGAAACATATTCATTGAATTCTGCCGCAACACGCTGAATTGTTGCATCGTTATTGGTTATTCTTATTTCTACCTTTATCGTGCTTTCGGTATTTTGCGGCTGTTCTTCATCAAATACTGTATCGTTGGGTAAACTTTGGTCAGCATGGCGCGGTGTGGCATAAGACTTTGCCCAACCGCCGAAACTGTAGACTGCACCCGCATTACCCGATACGGGAAACGACTGCACAACGGTTATATGACTTGATGCATCACCCGACAAACAGAGCGAATTTGCGCCTGTATGACCGTTGCC
This sequence comes from Acutalibacteraceae bacterium, assembly GCA_045596185.1. GTDB lineage: Bacteria > Bacillota > Clostridia > Oscillospirales > Acutalibacteraceae > UBA737. Next base: position 1,289 of record JAZOBW010000128.1, read on the forward strand.
GCTTATATAACAGTAAGCGGTGTTATCGGTGGCAAAATCAATCAGCGGCGCATTTGAACCGGCAGTATCCGCTTCAAAACCCGAATTGCTTAAAAGGTTTATTTTATTAGGGGTATCCCCTTCTTCAAGTTGAACGGTGTCGATGTATATCGTACCTGTGGCGTTGTAAAGACCGATACTCAGACTTGTTACGGTTTCACCCTCGGTCAGTTCAAAGGTGTAACTGATTTTTTCATATCCATTATCCACCGCAACATCGGTCATTTTGGTCTTGTATTCCGACATCAGTGTTCTTGAATTATTTGTAACCACCTCAAAAGCGTATCCGTAAGTGCCCGATGCCGATTGAGAATACACGGCAGGTGATCTTACATACGCAGTTGCAGTATATGTACCCGATGAAAGGTTTGTGAAATTTTGGTATATTTTTGTTGTGGTATCTTCGGAATTGGTTATCTTTACCGAATTAGCAGACATAAAACCTTCATTTTCCACAAGTTCAACCGTACCGTTTTGGGATGATGCGGTGTTCCAGTTTGCTAAATTAGATGCAAATGTACCGTTTTTAGCGAAATTTTCAATGTATCTTACATTGTTTGAAGACAGTTTGATTTTATTATTCTTGAAAATTTCCTCCGGCGTGTTTGTGTTTGCCGTAAAGGACTGTGAAACGGCATTATCCTCGCTATCGTATGCGCAGATTGGTCTGCCCATAGTATCAAACATATACACTATACTGCGCTCTTTATTGTCGGTTATGGTGGTCTGACTCTTCGCATAACCGAAGGTATAGGAATTACCTGCGGCGTTATTCTTGCCGTTAAGTGCTACAGAGTTTACACGGTTTGCGCTGTCATAACCGTATTGATTATACTGATCAACCGAATGTTTGACGGTTATCAGGCGGTTATTTCCCTGTGTTCCTGTATCATATGTAAAATCAGTAGATGTGCCGTCCGGATAGGTTATCTTGGTTAAAAATCCGTTGCTATAGGTAAAAGAGGCAGCAAGACGGTTTGCATTATCCCTTATGCCGGTAAGATAATAGTTGTTGTTATATTCAAGTGTAACACTTCCGTTTGTTGATGTTGTTATAGAAGTCAGGTACTGCTTTGAATCGGAAGTGACAGAATAATTCATTTTAACGGTATTGGAATTTGCGTCCACTATTCTGCGCAGATATCCGTTTTGGTCAAACTTCAGCAGGGTATCATCTTTACCCTTTATCTGATGGGTAAATGTTACAGAGTCCGAATCGTCGGTCTCGTTTATGGTGGTCAGTGTGTAACCCAGTCCGTCCTCATCGGCTATAGTTCCGTCTTCCATTTTCACAAGGTAATGCTTTGTACCGTCACCATCGGTATAAATTTTTTCGATAACATTGTTTTCATCGGTGCCGTTAAAATCTTCAAGGCGTTGAACAAGGCTAAGCCGCCATCCGTTGCCGTATTTGATGGCGGCAGCGGTGGCATCGCTTTGAGCGGTTGTTTCGGCGCTGTTATATATATGTGACAGTGAAAATCCCGTAACCGATGAATTGTATGCGACATCGCTATGGCTGTACACAAGGTTGCCTGTATAGTTATTTACATAGGACTCCGCCCTTTCACCGGCATTCTGTGTTGTATAACTCCAGTAGTTCTCTAACCCTATGGAATTACGGTATACAACGGTAAGTAATGGGCGCCACGTTACGGCAGCACTGCCCTCTGTTCCCCATTCAGAGGATACAAACTGCATTATTCCGCTGTAAGCAGATTCGGATTTTGATTTCAAAAGAAGACCGTAGTTTGGATAAGAACTATCATACCAACCGGCAACGGTCTCGGTTACATCTGCATAAAAGCCCTTCTCGGGATATTCTTCATAATAATCCTCAGGATTTCCTGAACTAACAGGCACATTATCATAAATAAAGTAATCTTCAACTATGGAATCGTAGCCGATATCCATTCCGGTTATTCCCGATGCCTGCCATTCAGATGTAACCCTGTGAACATCAACCTGTATACCGGAATCCGGTCTTGACAAGGGTATAGAATCGCCAATATTTACCACAAGCGGATAACGCACCAAACATAGATCCGCCTTAACAATAATACTGTTATCCCCTATACTGGGAAGTGTTCCGAAACGTATAAGTGAACGATAAATGTTATCTGCATCTTCGGAACCAATCAGCAGGTCTGTGTTCAGGTCGTTATAAGAAGTATTTCTGAAGTTGACATATGTATCGGTAATATTATCAGATGTATCTTGTGTGGTATATGGGTCGATAACTATCGGCCATACCCGCTCTTTTGACATTAACCATTCGCTATCAGGAATAAGCGTTAGAACAAAACCTTTTTGTGTTTGTGCTATCTGCATTTCAATATCGCTTGAAGTTGCGTTTGCAGAGTCGTACATAAAAGGCTTATCTATAGTAAATACCGTTTTTTCGGGGGTGTCGGCATCATATAATTCTATTTCGCCGTTTTCATTCGTGCGGTAGGCAAGTTTTTTCGTTTCGTAGGTAAAACTGTATTCTATAGGTGCATTTTCATTCTTTAATATTATGTTTTCCTTTACCGAATCGGGCGATACAATATATTCCAGATCTACGCCGTCCTGTATATCGGGATAGACTAATGAACCCGTAAGGTTTTTCAGGCTTGAAATATCGTTGTCCTGCGTTTCCTTGTTTTCGGTAACCTCAGCATTGACCTTTTTGGCGTCGTTAAGCGACCAATAAAGTGAATAGTCGTCTTTTTTAAGCGTTACCAGTTTATTTCCGTTGGATTTTTTTGAAAACTTAGTTTGTATAGCACCTGCTCGGTTGGAGTATTCGCTATCGCCCCCTCCCCCGACTATACTATTGTCTATGTTTTCCCATTTTTCCCCTGACATATAATGTACAGGTTTTTCGTATACCGCCGCCATTATACTGCGGTCACTCATCAAAAAGTGCTTTGTGTCTGCGGTCCTTTTTTCCGGCAGTTCACATAAAATGTGCGGTTCTTCGGCAGAAGGTGCCTCCTGCACCGAATAATTTTCGTCTGATATCGATATTTCATCCGCAAAAACTGTGGGAATAACGGTTAGAATAAGCGATATCGACAATATCAAAGCGGTGATTTTTCTGAACATATTAAACTTCCTTTCCATATTTTTCCTGCAATTCCATTATAACGACGCTTTTACCGCTTGTCAACATTTTTTTAACATTTATTTCCTGTTATCTTAAAAAAGTTGGAATGTATTTGGTTTTTCGCAAAAACTTTCCTTTATTCGTTTACTTTCGGTTTTATTGATGTTATAATAAATAAAAAGTAGGGTAGATAAGTATGCATAATAAAAATAATATTTCATTCATAGACATAATTTTA